>NZ_JBJGZI010000002.1:0-231958 GCF_054050455.1 Geodermatophilus sp. SYSU D00684
CGGGACACACCACGCCCCGTATACCCCACCCCCCCCCCCCCCCCCCCCCCCCCCCCCCCCCCCCCCCCCCCCCCCCCCCCGCCCCCTCGTCGCGTGCTGTCTCTCGAACCCGACGGGTTCAGGCCTCGACCGTCGTGATCGAGACGGTCTTGCGGCCCCGGCTGGTGCCGAAGGTGACCGCACCGGGGGTCAGCGCGAACAGCGTGTCGTCGCCGCCGCGGCCGACGCCCAGGCCCGGGTGGAAGTGGGTGCCGCGCTGGCGCACGATGATCTCGCCGGCCTTGACGACCTGGCCGCCGAAGCGCTTGACGCCGAGGCGCTGGGCGTTCGAGTCGCGGCCGTTGCGGGAGGACGAGGCGCCCTTCTTGTGTGCCATGTCGTCGTCAGCCCTTCGTGATGTCGCGGACGACCACGTCGGTCAGCGGCTGACGGTGGCCCTGACGCTTGTGGTAGCCCGTCTTGTTCTTGAACTTGTGGATGCGGATCTTCGGGCCCTTGCCGTGGCCGACGATCTCGCCGGTCACGGTCACGCCGGCCAGCGCCTGCGCGTCACTGGTGACGGTCTCGCCGTCGACCAGGAGCAGGGCCGGGAGGGTGACGGTGTCGCCCGCCTCACCCGCGAGACGGTTGACCGTGAACCGGTCGCCCACGGCCACCTTGTGCTGCCGGCCCCCGGCCTTCACGACTGCGTACACCACTGAACTCCTCGATCGCTGCTGTCTGTCCCGCGCTGCGTCCTGCGCACACCCCGGCGCGGGCGCCGGGTGCTGGACGGGCCGCTCCGCCTGCGCGGGACCGGGAGACCCGGTCCGGGGCGGTGCAACCCGACCAGCGTACCCGAGCAGCCGGGACCGGGTCGAACGCGGCCCCGGCTGCCCGGAGGGTCTAGCTGGCCGGCGGGCCGGCCGGGCGGCTGGCGGCGCGGCGGCGGCGCGGGCGGGCCCCGCCCACCGCGGCACCGGTGCCGTCGTCGGCCACCGGCGGCTGGGCCTCGGCCGCGGGGGTCTCCCCGGCCGGGTCCGGGCTGCCGGGGGCCTGCGGGTCCGCGGCCGGGGCCGGGGCCGGGTCGTCGGGGCCGGCGCCCGCGGGGACCGCCTCCTCCTCGGCGGCGCCCTGCGGCTCCGCCGAGGCGGCGTCCGCCGGGACGGCGGCGTCGGTGACCAGCAGCGCGGGGTCGGCCTGCGGGGCCTCCTCCGCGTCCTCCGGCTCCGCGGTCCCGGGCTCGGCGGTCCCGGGCTCGGCGGTCCCGGGCTCGGCGGTCCCGGGCTCGGCGGCCTCGGGCCGGGCCGTCTCCTCCGGCTCGGTCACCTCGGCGCCCGGGACCTCGGCGCCGACGGCGGCCGTGACCTCGACCTCGGGGGCCTCCTCCACGACCGCCTCCCCGGAGGTCCCGGCGTCGGAGGTCCCGGCGTCGGAGGTCCCGGCGCCGGACGGGTCGTCGGCGGAGGCGGCGGCGAGCACCGCGGCGTCCTCGGCGGCGCGCTCCTCACCGGCCTGGCCGCGGTTGCGCCGTCCCCGGTTGCGCCGCCCGCCGCCGGACCGCTGGCCCTCGCCGTTCTCGGCGGCGTCGGGCCCGGTCTCGGGCGCCGTGGCCTCGGCCTCGGTCCGCTCGGTCTCCTTGCGCTCGGTCTCCTTGCGCTCGGTGCGCTCGGCGTCCTTGCGGCCGCCCTGGTCGCGCCGGCCGCCGTTGCCGGAGCCCGGGCCGTGCCCGCCGGAGCCGTTGCCGCCGCGACGGCGGTCGTCGACCGGGTCGGTGTGCACGAGGACGCCGCGGCCGCGGCAGTGCTCGCACGGCTCGGAGAACACCTCGAGCAGGCCCTGGCCCACCCGCTTGCGGGTCATCTGCACCAGGCCGAGGGAGGTCACCTCGGCGACCTGGTGCTTGGTGCGGTCGCGGCCCAGGCACTCGGTCAGCCGCCGCAGCACCAGGTCCCGGTTGCTCTCCAGCACCATGTCGATGAAGTCGATGACGATGATGCCGCCGACGTCGCGCAGCCGGAGCTGGCGGACGATCTCCTCGGCCGCCTCCATGTTGTTGCGCGTGACGGTCTGCTCGAGGTTGCCGCCGGACCCGGTGAACTTGCCGGTGTTGACGTCGATGACCGTCATCGCCTCGGTGCGGTCGATGACCAGCGAGCCGCCGGAGGGCAGCCACACCTTGCGGTCCAGCGCCTTGGCCAGCTGCTCGTCGATGCGCAGGTCGCGGAAGACGTCGCCCTCGCCGGTGTGCCGGGTCAGCCGACCGGTGAGCTCCGGGGAGACGTGCGCGACGTAGGCCTCGACGGTGTCCCACGCGTCGTCGCCCTGGACGACGAGCTCGCTGAAGTCCTCGTTGAAGACGTCGCGGATGACCCGGATGGCGAGGTCGGGCTCGCCGTAGAGCAGCGTCGGGGCGTTGTTCGAGGACTCGGACTTCTGCCTGATGACCTCCCACTGCGCCTGCAGCCGGGCGACGTCGCGGGTGAGCTCCTCCTCCGAGGCGCCCTCCGCGGCGGTCCGGATGATCACGCCGGCGTCGTCGGGGACGATCTTCTTGAGGATGTCCTTGAGGCGCTGCCGCTCGGTGTCGGGCAGCTTGCGGCTGATGCCGGTCATCGACCCGCCGGGCACGTAGACCAGGAACCGGCCGGGCAGGTTGACCTGCTGGGTCAGCCGGGCGCCCTTGTGGCCGATCGGGTCCTTGGTGACCTGCACCAGCACCTTGTCGCCGGACTTGAGCGCCTGCTCGATCGAGCGCTGCTTGCCGCTGAGCCCGGCGGCGTCCCAGTTGACCTCGCCCGCGTACAGGACGGCGTTGCGGCCCTTGCCGATGTCGACGAACGCCGCCTCCATGCTGGGCAGCACGTTCTGCACCCGGCCGAGGTAGACGTTCCCGGCGAACGACGTCGCCTGCGCCTGGGTGACGTAGTGCTCGACCAGCACGCCGTCCTCGAGGACGGCGATCTGGGTGCGCTCGCCGCGCTGGCGGATCACCATCCGGCGCTCCACCGCCTCGCGGCGGGCGAGGAACTCGGCCTCGGTGAGGATCGGCGCGCGGCGGCGGCCGCTGTCCCGGCCCTCGCGGCGGCGCTGGCGCTTGGCCTCCAGCCGGGTGGAGCCGGTGACGCCGCGGACGTCGTCGTCGCTGGTGCTGCGGCCGTTGCGGCCGGCGCGCTCGGGGCGGTCGTCGTCGTCCTCGGCCGCGGACGCCTCGCCGTCCCCGCCGCGGCGACGGCGCCGGCGGCGGCGCCGCGTGGTCGAGGTGCCCTCGGCGCCCTCGCCGTCGGCGTCCTCGGCGTCCTCGGCGTCCTCGGCGTCCTCGGCGGCCTCGGCGTCGGTGTCCTCGTCCTCGGCGTCCTCGTCGTCGGAGGCGCGCTCGGGAGCGTCCTCGTCGGCGTCGGCGTCCGCGGAGTCGTCCCCGCTGCGGCCCCGGCCGCGGCCGCGGCGGCCCCGGCGGCGGCGCCGGCTGCCGCCGGCCGTCTCGTCGCGGTCGGCGTCCTCGCGGTCGGCCTCGTCGCGGTCGGCCTCGTCCCGGTCGGCCTCGGCCTCGGCCGCGTCCGCGTCGGTGTCCTCGGCGGTCTCGACCACGGCCCGCTCGTCGGCGGGCTGCTCCTCGGCGGCCCCGCCGCGGCGGCGCGAGCGGCTGCGGCGCGAGCGCGGCGCCGGGGTCTCCTCGTCGTCCTCGGCCGGCGCCGCGACGTCCTCGACGTCGGGCGACTCGGGCAGCGGCCGGCGGCTGCGCCGGCGCGGGGCCGGTGCCGCCTCGGCCTCGGGGGCCACGAAGCTCACGAAGGCCGGCGCCACCGGGGCGGCGGCCGGCGGGGGCGGCGTCCACGCGGCGGGCTCGGGGGCGGCCGCCGGGCGGGTGGCGCGGCGGCGGGGCCGGGCGATGACCGCGGTCGGCTCGGGCGAGCTGAACTGGGCGCCGAACGGCGACCGGTCCGGCTCGTCCTCCGGGTCCTCCTCGGGCTCCGGGGTGGGCCCGGCCTCCGCGGGTGGCTCGGCCGCGGCGGTCTCCGCCGGCTCCTCGTCGGGGGTCTCCCCGGTCGCCGCCTCCCCGCTCAGCACCTCCGCGACCGGCGCGTCGCCGGGCGGGAGGGCGGGCGCGGACCCGCTGCTGGTGTCGGTGGTCGGGGTGTCGCTGTCCTGGTCGGCCACGAGGGCTCGCCTCCTGTGTGGTGCTCCCGGGCGCCGGTCCCCCACCGGGGACGGGCGGCCGCGCAGGAGCACGGGTTGGGCGGGCCGGGTGGCCGCTCGGGGTGCGGCGGCGAGCCCGGCTCGCGAAGTCTGTGGTCGGTCCCGCGCGGCGGTCGCCGCGGCCGGGGCCGCACTGCTGGTGGAGCGGTGGTACCGATGGTCTCGGGTGGTGCCGGTCCGGGGCGGCACGTCTGGCAGCCGTGTCGCTCGACGTCGCGGTGGCTCCCGGGTCGCCCGGTCAGACGGCGGCGTGCTCCCCCTGGCAGCGGGTGCGCGCCGCTCGGTCGGGACCGAGCGGATCGGCCACGGTCCCACTGTCGTCGAGCCGGCCCTGCGCCTCACGCACGGCCCTGGGGGGCGACGGCGGGCGCAGGTCGGCGACGGCGGTGAGAGCGGCCACCACGTCGTCGGGTCGAACGGCGGGCGTCACCTGCCGGACAACCAGGTGCAGTATGGCACAACCTGCCTCCCCGCCCGCGGACGCGGAGGCCACGGGGCCGCGCGCATCGACGTCGCGGAGGCCGTTCTTGGTGCGCTTGGCGACGAGCACCTCCTCCCGGGCGAGGAAGGCGTCGACCGCCGCAGCGAGGGTGGCGGGCTCGACGCCGGAGAGCTCGATCCGCCACCGCGCGGCGTCGATCCGGTCGGCCAGCGAGCCGCCGCCCTCGGCGGCCTCCACGCACTCGAGGACGTCGATGCCCGGGGGCAGCGACCCGTCCAGCGCGGCCCGGACCTCCTCGGGGTCGCGCCGCTCGGCCAGGCCGATCTCCAGGTACTCGGCCTCGCTGGCCGCCCCGGTCGGCGCCGCGCCCACGTAGCTGATCTTCGGGTGCGGGGTGAAGCCGGCGGAGTAGGCCATCGGCACCCGCGCGCGGCGCAGCGCCCGCTCCAGCGCGCGGGCGAGGTCGCGGTGGGAGGCGAAGCGCAGCGGACCGCGCTTGGTGTAGCGCAGCCGCAGGCGCTGGACGGTCGGCGGCGGGGGCGGGCCGTCCGGGGTGCGGGCCACGGTCAGCGGCCGACGACGGTGAGCGGCAGCAGGCTGCGCCCGGTGGGACCGATCTGGATCTCGGTGCCGTTGGTCGGGCAGACGCCGCAGTCGTAGCAGGGCGTCCACCGGCAGTCGGCGACCTCCTCCTCCGACAGCGCGTCCTGCCAGTCGTCCCAGAGCCACTCCTTGTCCAGCCCGGAGTCCAGGTGGTCCCAGGGCAGGACCTCGTCCTGGGTGCGCTCGCGGGTGGTGAACCAGTCCAGGTCCACGCCGAGCGGGGCGAGCTCCGCGGCGGCCGCGGCCGTCCAGCGCTCGAAGGAGAAGTGCTCGCTCCAGCCGTCGAAGCGGCCGCCCTCGCGCCACACCCGCTCGACGACCCGGCCGACCCGGCGGTCGCCGCGGGACAGCAGGCCCTCGATCACGCCGGGCTTGCCGTCGTGGTAGCGCAGGCCGATGGAGCGGCCGATCCGGCGGTCGGCGTTGATCGCCTGCCGCAGGACCCGCAGGCGGTGGTCGATGGTCTCGGCGCTGGCCTGCCCGGCCCACTGGAACGGGGTGTGCGGCTTGGGCACGAACCCGCCGATGGACACGGTGCAGCGGATGTCCTTGCGGCCGCTGGCCTCGCGGCCGGCGCGGATGACCTCCACGGCGAGCTCGGCGATCTCCAGGACGTCCTCGTCGGTCTCCGTGGGGAGCCCGCACATGAAGTAGAGCTTCACCTGCTGCCAGCCGTTGGCGTAGGCGGTGGTGACCGTGGCGACCAGGTCCTCCTTGGACACGGTCTTGTTGATCACCCGGCGGATCCGCTCGCTGCCGCCCTCCGGCGCGAAGGTCAGCCCCGACCGGCGGCCGTTGCGGGACAGCTCGTTGGCGAGGGTGACGTTGAAGGCGTCGACGCGGGTGCTCGGCAGCGACAGCCCGGTGTTGGTGCCCTCGTAGCGGTCGGCGAGCTCCTTGGCGACCTGGCCGATCTCGGAGTGGTCGGCGGACGACAGCGACAGCAGCCCGACCTCCTCGTAGCCGGTCGCGCGCAGCCCCTGGTCGACCATCGAGCCGATCCCGGTGATCGTCCGCTCGCGCACCGGGCGGGTGATCATCCCGGCCTGGCAGAACCGGCAGCCGCGGGTGCAGCCGCGGAAGATCTCGACGCTCATCCGCTCGTGCACGCTCTCGGCCAGCGGCACCAGCGGCGTCTTCGGGTAGGGCCACTCGTCGAGGTCCATGACGGTGCGCTTGCCGACCCGGGCCGGGACGTCGTCGCGGGTCCGGGTCACCGCGGCGATCGCGCCGTCGGGGCCGTAGGAGACGGCGTAGAAGCGCGGCACGTAGACGCCGTCGACGCGGGCCAGCCGGGCCAGCAGCTCCTCGCGGCCGCCGGGGCGGCCCTGCTCCTTCCACGCCCCGACGACGTCGGTGACGTCGCCGACCACCTGCTCGCCGTCGCCGAGGACGGCGCAGTCGACGAAGTCGGCGATCGGCTCGGGGTTGAACGCGGCGTGCCCGCCGGCGACGACGACCGGGTGCGTCTCGTCGCGGTCGGCCGCGTTCAGCGGGATCCCGGCCAGGTCGAGGGCCTCGAGCAGGTTCGTGTAGCCGAGCTCGGTGGCGAAGCTGACCCCGAGGACGTCGAAGTCGCGCACCGGGCGGTGGGCGTCGACGGTGAACTGCCCGACGCCGTGCTCGCGCATGAGGGCGGCGAGGTCGGGCCAGACGGCGTAGGTGCGCTCGGCGAGGGCGTCGGGGCGCTCGTTGAGCACCTCGTACAGGATCATGAGGCCCTGGTTGGGCAGCCCCACCTCGTAGGCGTCCGGGTACATCAGCGCCCAGTGCACGGCGACGTCGTCCCAGGCCTTGACCTGGGCGTTCAGCTCACCGCCCACGTACTGGATGGGCTTCTGCACCTGGGCCAGCAGGGGCTCGAGACGGGGGTACAGGCTCTCTCCGCTCATGATCCGTCCAGGGTAGACGGCTCTCCCGGCGCCCCCGGCCCGGTTCTCGACCAGCGGCGCAGCGTGATCACGACTAAACTGACGGTGACCAGCAGGACGGCCTCCGAGGAGGAGCATGGTCCCGCCGGCCGGGAGCACCGGTGCACTGCGCGACGCCGACGGCGTCTCCCCGACCCGACCCTCCGCCCGGCTCGTGCTGCCGCTGCCGAGGGGCCGCGCGATGCCCGCCGAGCAGTGGGCCGCCCACCACCTCCTCGTCCTCCGGACGCTGCTGGTCCTGCTCGCCGCGGTCCCGGTCTACGCGCTGGCCCGCGGGGGCGGCGTCGTCTCCGCCGTGCTGCACGCCGCGCCCCTGGCCCTGCTGACCGCGCTGGCCTGGGCGCCGGGGCTGGGCCGCAACACCCGCGCCGCGGCCGCCGCCCTCGGGCTGATGACCGCCGCGGCCCTGGGCGTGTGGCTGTCCGGCGGCGCCACCGAGGCGCACTTCCTGTTCTTCGCACTGCTCCCGCTCGCTGCGCTCTACGCCGCGCGGGCGCCGTTCCTGCTCGCGGTCGGGTTCGTCGCCGTCCACCACCTCGTGCTGGGCACGCTGTGGCCGCACGCGGTGTTCGGGCACTCGGTCGCGGCGCTGCCGATGGCCGCCCTGCACGCGGGGCTGGTGCTGCTGGAGAGCTGGGCGTGCCTGGTGGCCTGGCGGCGGTTCGACGACCGGCGCGAGCGCGTCGAGCAGCTGGTCGCCGAGCGCACCGCCGAGCTGCGCGCCCAGCGCGACGAGCTGGCCCGGCTGGCCGCCGTCGTCCAGACCACCGACGACGCCGTCGTGACGACGACCCCCGACGGCCGGATCACCAGCTGGAACCCCGGCGCGGAGCGGCTCTACGGCTGGACCGCCGCCGAGGCGCTCGGCCGGCACGCGTCGATGCTGTCCGCCGGCGCCCCGCTCCCCGCGGACCTGACCCGGCTGCCGCCCGGCAGCCACGAGCGGCGGCACCGCCGGAAGGACGGCTCGGCCTTCGACGCCCTGGTCACCTTCTCCCTCATCCGCGACGAGGACGGCACCCCCGCCGGCATCGCCGGGATCACCCGGGACATCACCGGCCGCAAGCGCGACGAGGCCGAGGCCCGGGCCGCCGCCCGCCAGCTGGAGCGGCAGGCCGGCGAGCTGGCCCGGATGGCGCTGCACGACCCGCTCACCGGCCTGGCGAACCGGGCGCTCATGCAGGACCGGCTCGAGCACGCCCTCGCCGACCGCCGCGCCCGCCGGCACGCGGTCCTGCTGCTGGACCTCGACGACTTCAAGGCGGTCAACGACGTCGCCGGGCACGAGGCCGGGGACGCCGTGCTCGTCGCCGTCGCCCGCCGGCTGGAGACGTCCGTGCGGCCGGCCGACACCGTGGCCCGCCTCGGCGGCGACGAGTTCGTGGTGCTCATGGAGGACGTCGAGGGCCGCCGCGACGTCGTCACCGTGGCCGAGCGGCTGCTGGGCGCGCTGCGCCGGCCGGTCGGCTGGAACGGCGAGGAGTTCACCGTCGGCGGCAGCGTCGGCGTCACCTTCACCGACGCCGCCGACCGGCGCGGCATGGACGACCTGCTCCGCGACGCCGACCTCGCCATGTACGTGGCCAAGTCCGGCGGCAAGAACCGGGTGCGGGTGTTCGAGCGCGGCATGCGCGAGGAGGTCGCCGCGCAGGACGAGCTGGTCCGCGACCTGCGCGCCGCCGTCGGCTCCGGCGAGCTGCGGGTGCTCTACCAGCCGCAGGTGGACCTGCGCAGCGGCGCGGTCACCGGCGTGGAGGCGCTGGCCCGCTGGCAGTCGCACACCCGCGGGCTGGTGGAGCCGGCCGGCTTCATCCCGGTCGCCGAGGCCAGCGGCGTCATCGACGCGATCGACGACTGGGTGATCGGCCAGGCGTGCGCCCAGCTGCGCGCGTGGGACGACGCCGGCCTGCCCCCGTTGCGGGTGGCGGTCAACGTCTCCCCGCGCCGGCTGGCCACCGGCGACCTCGCCGTCAGCATCGCCGCGGCCGCCCGGGACGCCGGCGTCGACCCCGGCCGGCTGGAGATCGAGGTGCCCGAGGCCGTGGCCGCCGGTCCCGACGCCGCGGCCGGCATCCGCGAGGTGCGGGCGCTGGGCGTGCACGTGGCGATCGACGACTTCGGCACCGGCGCGTCGTCGCTGTCCCGGCTGCAGGACCTGCCGCTGGACCGGCTGAAGATCGACCCGTCGTCGGTGGCGCTGCTGGCCGCCGGCGCCGCGGCCGGGTCGGTCGCCGACGCGGTCATCGCGCTGGGCAACAGCCTGGGCCTGCAGGTGGTGGCCGAGGGCGTCGAGCAGCCCGCGCAGCTGGCCGCGCTGCGGTCGCTGGGCTGCGACGCCGCGCAGGGCCACCTGTTCGGCTCCCCGGTGCCGGCCGAGACCGTCGAGCTGCTGGTCCGCGCCGGCCGCCCGCTGCTGGGTGCCGCCTAACGCAGGAGCAGGCCCTCGAGCCGGCGGGCGCCCACCGCGAGGCCCGCCACGCCCAGCACGGCGAGGTAGGCGACCGAGACCAGCAGCCCCCACCGCACGTCGCCGGTCACCAGCCCGCGGACCAGTTCGATGCCGTGGTAGAGCGGGGTGCACTCGACGACGACCTGCAGCGGCCGCGGGTAGGTCGACAGCGGGTAGAAGGTCGTGGAGAACAGGAACAGCGGCAGGATCACGACCTGCACGAACTCGAAGTCCTGCCAGCCGCGCAGGAACGTGCTCGCGGCCAGCCCGACGGCGGCGAACGCGAACCCGATGAGCACCGCCGCGGGCAGGGCGAGCACCGCCCACCAGGAGCCGACCAGGCCCATGGCGAGCATGACCAGCAGGAACGCCGTGGAGTAGACGGCGCCGCGCAGCAGCGCCCACACCGTCTCGCCCACCGCGGCGTCGGCGGCCGAGACCGGGGTGGCGAGCACGGCGTCGTAGAGCTTGGC
Organism: Geodermatophilus sp. SYSU D00684; assembly: GCF_054050455.1. Taxonomy (NCBI): domain Bacteria; kingdom Bacillati; phylum Actinomycetota; class Actinomycetes; order Geodermatophilales; family Geodermatophilaceae; genus Geodermatophilus; species Geodermatophilus sp. SYSU D00684. The sequence goes on from NZ_JBJGZI010000002.1 coordinate 10,075, forward strand.
GTAGCGCAGCTTGAAGAACAGGTTGAACACGGCGTCGTAGACCGCGCCGTTCATCGCGGCCGAGGCGAGCAGCGCCGGGGCGACGAACTCCTGGTAGGTCAGCGCGGTGCCGGTGTCGGTGACGACGTCGCCGACCAGCCCGCCGATGCCGACGCCGATCGAGAACAGGTAGAAGAACGGCTCGGCGAACCCGGAGACGAACACCAGCCAGCTGCGCCGGGCCACCAGCAGGTTCCGGTAGACCAGTTGCCCGGCCCGCCGCGCGGACAGCGGGTACAGCGGCACGACCCGCAGCAGCAGCGACGCCGGGCGCACCGGCGCGGGGACGCCGGTCACCGGACCAGCCGCCGGTGCAGCGCCCGGGCGGCCGGCCACGCGCCGGCGGCGACCCACAGCGCCAGGTAGCCGACGTGCAGCAGCGCGGACCCCGCCTCCGCCGTCCCGAGGGCGAGGTCGCGGGCCAGGGCGACGCCGTGCCACAGCGGGGTGGCGTAGGCGAACCACTCCAGCGCCGCCGGCAGCTGCGTGACCGGGAAGAACGTCCCGCTGAACAGGAACATCGGCACGATGAGGAAACGCTGCAGCGCGGCGAACGCGGCGTCCTCCTCCAGCCGGGCGGCCATCGCGGTGACCGGCGCGGCGAAGGCCAGGCCGGTGAGCAGCGCGACCGGCAGCGCGAGCACCACCAGCGGGCTCTCCGCGGCGCCGAACAGCACGAGCACGACCAGGAACGCCGCCGCCGACGTCGTCACGCGGAAGGCGACGTAGAGCAGGTGGCCGGTGAGGACGTCGGCCGGGCGGGCGGGCGTGGCGAGCACCGCCTCGTACAGCCGGTCCCACTTGAGCGCCCCGAGCACCGGGTAGGTCGACTCGCCGGTCGCCGTCTGCATGGCCGCGGCCACCAACAGGCCCGGGGCGAGGAAGGCCAGGTAGCCCACCCCGCCGGGGACGCCGGGCCCGCGGTCGACGAGGGTGCCGAGCGTCAGGCCCATCGCGGCGAGGAACAGCACCGGCTCCAGCACGCTGCCGATCGCGCTGCTGCGCCAGAAGTGCCGGTGCGCGGTCAGCCGCTGGAGGAAGAAGGACCACGCCGCGCCCCCACGGAGGGAGGAGCGGGCGGCCGGGGACGGGACCACGTCAGTCGACCAGCGTCCGGCCGGTGAGCCGCAGGAACACGTCCTCCAGCGAGCTGCGCCGGACCAGCGACGACAGCGGCCGCAGCCCGAGCGCGAGCACCTCGGTCAGCGCGGCGTCGCCGTCGGCGGTGTAGAGCAGCAGCCGGTCGGGCAGCACCTCCACCCGCTCGACGGCGCCGCGGGACACCAGCGGCGCCAGCGCGTCGGCGTGCGCGGCCGGCCCGCCGCCGCCCTCGGCCAGCGGGAAGCGGAGCTCGCACACCTCGCGGGTGGACCAGGTGGCGATCAGCTGCGCCGGGGAGCCCTCGGCGGCGATCCGGCCGCGGTCCATGACCACCAGCCGGTCGCACAGCTGCTCGGCCTCGTCCATGTAGTGCGTGGTGAGCACGAGGGTGACCCCGCGCTGCTTGAGCCGGTACAGCCGCTCCCACAGCACGTGCCGGGCCTGCGGGTCCAGCCCGGTGGTGGGCTCGTCGAGCAGCACGACGTCGGGGTCGTTGACCAGCGCACGGGCGATGGTGACCCGCCGCTTCATCCCGCCCGACAGCGGCTCGACCCGGTCCCGCGCCCGGTCGCTGAGCTGCACGAAGTCCAGCAGCTCGGCGGCCCGCTCCCGCACGACCGCCCGCGGCAGCCCGAAGTACCGGCCGTAGACCAGCAGGTTCTCCTCGACCGTCAGCTCGAGGTCGAGGTTGTCGGTCTGCGGGACGACGCCGAGGCGGGCACGGATGGCCGGGCCGTCGACGGCGGGGTCCATGCCGAGGATCCGCAGCTCCCCCGCCGTCGGCGGCGACACCGCGCCGACCATCCGCATGGTCGTGCTCTTGCCGGCACCGTTGGGCCCGAGGAAGCCGAAGGCCTCCCCGGGCGCGATGTCGACGTCGATGCCGTCGACGGCGGTGTGCTCCCCGAAGCGCTTCACCAGGCCCCGGGCCCGGACCAGCGACTCCACCACGTCCCCCATGCTGCCCCCGGTCCCCGGGGCCGGGTCGAGCCGACTAGGCCTTGAGGTCCGGGAAGAACAGCCCAATCTCGCGGGCGGCGGACTCGTCGGAGTCCGAGCCGTGCACGATGTTCGACTGCACCTCGAGGGCGAAGTCGCCGCGGATGGTGCCGGGGGCGGCCTTCACCGGGTCGGTGGCGCCGGCCAGCGCGCGGAACGCCTCGACCGCGCGCGGCCCCTCGACGACGAGGGCGAGCAGCGGGCCGCCGGTGATGAACTCGACCAGCGAGCCGAAGAACGGCTTCTCGCGGTGCTCGCCGTAGTGCTCCTCGGCGACCTCGCGGGTCAGGGTGCGCAGCTCGGCGGCGACCAGGCGCAGGCCCTTGGCCTCCAGCCGCGAGACGACCTCTCCGATGAGGCCGCGGGCGACGCCGTCGGGCTTGACGAGGACCAGGGTGCGATCAGTCACGGGACGGCAGCCTACGGGGCGCCGGGATGTCAACCGGGGTTGACATCCGGGCGATCGTCAACCACGGTTGGCACCATGACCGCCCGGACCGCGGACCAGACGCTCACCGCCGCCACCAGCGACGACCCCGCCGTCGGCCTGCGCGGGGTCCGCGCGCTGCGGGACCTGGCCGACCGGCTGGAGGCCCTGCAGGTCGCCGCCGCCCGCCGGCGCGGCTGGTCGTGGCAGCAGGTCGCCGACGCGCTCGGCGTCACGCGGCAGGCGGTGCACAAGAAGCACGCCCGGTCGTCCGGGACGACGTGGAGGGAGTCCTGAGGTGTTCGAACGGTTCGCCGCCGAGGCGCGCACGGTCGTGGTCCTGGCGCAGGAGGAGGCCCGCACCGCCGGGTCGGACAGCGTCGACCCGGTGCACCTGCTGGTCGCCCTCGCCGCGGCGCCGGGCCCCGCCGCCCCGCTGCTGGCCGCCGCGGGCGTGCACGTGACCGACCTCCGCGCGGGCCTGTCCCCCGCCGGGGGCGGCGCGTTCGACGCGGAGGCGCTGGCCGCGCTCGGCATCGACCTGGACCGGGTGCGGGCGGCCGCCGAGGCGGCGTTCGGCCCGGGCGCGCTCGACCGCGGGACGAGGGGCCGCCGGCGGGGACACCTGCGCTTCGCCCGCAGCAGCCGCACGGCGCTGCAGGAGGCGCTGCGCGCGGCGGTCGCGCGGGGCGACCGGGTCATCGACGGCCGACACCTGCTCGCCGGGGTGCTCGAGGTCGGCGACCCCGCGGTGTCCGCGGCGCTGGCCCGCGCCGGCGCCGACGTCGCCGGCCTGCGGCGGCGGCTCGACGGGCGGGCCGACGCGGCCTGATCAGGCGGGCGGGGCGTCGTCCCCGGAGGGAGCGGCCGGCTCGCGGAACGGCGCGCCGAGCAGCTCCTTGCGGATCTGCAGCAGGTACAGCCAGATCAGCAGGAACACGCCGCCGACGAACCACATCGACGAGTCGATGAGCCCGGTGAGCAGCAGCGGGACCTGCAGCGCGGTGCCGATCTCCAGGCCGCGCGGCCGCCGCTGGACGCCGCTGGCCAGCACCAGGACGACGGCGAGCACGAGCAGGATCGTCAGCCGGGTGGCGCCGAGGCCGGCCTCGGTCTGCGCGATCGCCCGCGGGACGAACAGCACCGCGATGCCCTCGAGCAGCAGCACGGCGGCGGCCGCCCCGCGCAGCGCCTTCGCGGCCCGGACCGGGTCCGGCGCGGTCACGGCGTCTCCTCGCCGGCGCTCGTCGGCACCGTGCCGCCCGGCGCCCTGCCCGTGCGTGACCTCGCGAGCTCGGTCACGACCGCCCGCCCAGGACGGTCCGCGCCTCGCCGGCGGTGATCACGCTGCCGGTGACCAGCACGCCCGAACCGCCGAGGGCGTCGTCGGGACCGGCCTCGGCCAGCTCGATCGCCTCGGTGAGCGCCTCGGGCAGCCGCGGGGAGACGCTCACCCGGTCGGCGCCGAACACGTCCACGGCGAGCGCGCCGAGCTCGTCGGCGGGGATCGCCCGCGGGGAGCTGTTCTGCGTCACCACCAGCTCGGCGCAGACGGTCTCCAGCTCGCGCAGCATCCCCTCGACGTCCTTGCCGTGCACCGCGCCGACCACCCCGACCAGCCGGGTGAAGTCGAAGGACTCCCGGATGGCCTCGACGGTCGCGGCCATCCCGGCCGGGTTGTGCGCGGCGTCGACCAGCACCGTCGGGCTGGTGCGCACCCGCTCGAGCCGGCCGGGCGAGCGCACGGCGGCGAAGGCCGCGCGCACCGTCTCGACGTCGACGGTCCCGGTGGCCGCGCCGGCGCCGAGGAACGCCTCGACCGCCGCCAGCGCGGTGGCCGCGTTCTGCGCCTGGTGCGCGCCGAACAGCGGCAGGTAGACGTCGTCGTACTCCCCGCCCAGGCCCTGCAGCCGCAGCTGCTGCCCGCCGACGGCGACCCGCCGGTCCAGCACGCCGAACTCGGTGCCCTCGCGCGCCACCACGGCCTCGACCTCGACCGCGCGGCGGACCAGCGCGTCCAGCGCGCCGGGCTGCTGGTGGGCGAGGACGGCGATCGCGTCGGGCTTGATGATCCCGGCCTTCTCGCCGGCGATCGTGGCGACGTCGGGGCCGAGGTACTCGGCGTGGTCCAGCGCCACCGGCGTGACGACGGCGACCCGCGCGTCGGCGACGTTCGTGGCGTCCCACGTGCCGCCCATGCCGACCTCGATGACCGCGACGTCGACCGGCGCCTCGGCGAACAGCGCGTACGCCATGCCGACCATCACCTCGAAGAAGCTCATCGGGTGCTCGCCGGCGGCGTCGACCATCTGCACGTAGGGCGCGATGTCGTCGTAGGTCTCCACGAACCGCTCGGCGCTCACCGGCTCGCCGTCGAGCACGATCCGCTCGCGCACCGACTGCAGGTGCGGGCTGGTGAACCGGCCCACCCGCAGGCCGAAGCCGCGCAGCAGCTCGTCGACCATCCGCGACGTCGTCGTCTTGCCGTTGGTGCCGGCGACCTGCACGACCGGGTAGGCCCGGTGCGGGTTGCCCAGCAGGTCGACCAGGGCGGCGATGCGACCCAGCGAGGGCTCCAGCCGGGACTCCGGCCAGCGCGCCAGCAGCTCCTTCTCGACGTGGGCCAGCTCGGCCTCGGGACTGCTGCTCATCCTCCCCAGGATGCCAGCCGCGCACTTCCTAGGATGGGGGCATGGTCGCCGATCCCCTTCCCCCGGTCAGCACCACCCCGGGAGCCGGGGCCGGGGTACCCGAGAAGCCGAGCCTCGACGGACTCGAGGACACCTGGGTCGCCCGCTGGGCCGAGCAGGACACCTACGCCTTCGACCGCGCCGCCGCCCTCGCCGCGCCGCGCGAGCAGGTGTACTCGATCGACACCCCGCCGCCGACCGCCAGCGGGTCGCTGCACGTGGGTCACGTGTTCAGCTACACCCACACCGACATCGTCGCCCGCTACCAGCGGATGCGCGGCAGGCACGTCTTCTACCCGATGGGCTGGGACGACAACGGGCTGCCGACCGAGCGGCGGGTGCAGAACTACTACGGCGTCCGCTGCGACCCCTCGCTCCCCTACGACCCGGGCTTCACCCCGCCGGCCAAGCCCGGCAAGGACCAGGTGCCGATCAGCCGGCGCAACTTCGTCGAGCTGTGCATGCAGCTGACGGAGGAGGACGAGCACGCCTACGAGCAGCTGTGGCGCCGGGTCGGGCTGTCGGTGGACTGGTCGAACGTCTACCGGACCATCTCGGAGACCTCGCGGGCCACCGCGCAGCGGATGTTCCTGCACAACCTGGCCCGCGGTGAGGCCTACGCGCAGGAGGCGCCGACCCTCTGGGACGTCAGCTTCCGCACCGCCGTCGCCCAGGCCGAGCTCGAGGACCGCGAGCGCCCCGGCGCCTACCACCGGGTCTCGTTCCACTCCGCCGACGGCCCGGTCTTCATCGAGACCACCCGGCCGGAGCTGCTGCCCGCGTGCGTCGCGCTGGTCGCCCACCCCGACGACGAGCGCTACCAGGCGCTGTTCGGGCAGACGGTGCGCACGCCGCTGTTCGACGTCGAGGTGCCGGTGGTCGCCCACCGCCTGGCCGAGCCGGACAAGGGCTCGGGCATCGCGATGATCTGCACCTTCGGCGACCTCAACGACGTCACCTGGTGGCGCGAGCTGCAGCTGCCCACCCGCGCGGTGGTCGGCTGGGACGGCCGCTTCGTCGCCGACGCCCCGGACGGCGTGCCCGCCGCGGTGTACGCCGAGCTGGCCGGCAAGACGCCGTTCAGCGCCCAGCAGCGGATCGTGGAGATGCTGCGCGAGTCCGGCGACCTGCACGGCGAGCCGAAGACGATCACCCACCCGGTCAAGTTCTTCGAGAAGGGCGACCGGCCGCTGGAGATCGTCACCACGCGGCAGTGGTACATCCGCAACGGCGGGCGCTCCCCCGAGCTGCGCGACGCGCTGATCGCCCGCGGCCGGGAGATCACCTGGGTGCCCGACCACATGCGGCACCGCTACGAGAACTGGGTCGAGGGCCTCAACGGCGACTGGCTGATCAGCCGGCAGCGGTTCTTCGGCGTCCCGTTCCCGGTCTGGTACCGGCTCGACGAGGCCGGCGAGCCGGTGTACGACGAGCCGATCCTCGCCGACGAGGCGTCGCTGCCGGTCGACCCGTCCTCCGACGTGCCGCCGGGCTTCGACGAGTCGCAGCGCGGCGTCCCGGGCGGGTTCATGGCCGACCCCGACGTCATGGACACCTGGGCGACGTCGTCGCTGTCGCCGCAGGTGGCCTCGGGCTGGGACACCGACCCCGAGCTGTTCACGCACGTCTTCCCGATGGACCAGCGGCCGCAGGCGCACGACATCATCCGCACCTGGCTGTTCTCCACCGTCGTCCGCTCGCACTTCGAGTTCGGCGCGGTGCCGTGGACGCACGCCACCATCTCCGGCTTCGTCGTCGACCCCGACCGCAAGAAGATGTCGAAGTCCAAGGGCAACGTCGTCACGCCGATCGACGTCCTCGAGCGCTACGGCACCGACGCGGTCCGCTGGCGCGCCGCCGGCGCCCGGCCGGGCGCGGACTCGCCGTTCGACGAGGCGCAGATGAAGGTCGGCCGCCGGCTGGCCATGAAGATCCTCAACGTCGGCAAGTTCGTGCTGGGGCTCGGCGTCACAGCGGACCTCTCCGCCGGGCAGGTCACCGAGCCGATCGACCTCGGGCTGCTGCGCCGGCTGGCCGACGTCGTCGACGAGGCCACCGCGGCGATGGAGGCCTACAACTACACCCGGGCGCTCGAGGTGTCCGAGGCGTTCTTCTGGTCGTTCTGCGACGACTACGTGGAGCTGGTGAAGTCCCGCGCCTACGGCTCGGACGACGCCGCCCGCTCCGCGCAGGCCGCGCTGGCCCTCGCGCTGTCGGTGCAGCTGCGGCTGTTCGCGCCGGTGCTGCCGTTCGTCACCGAGGAGGTCTGGTCCTGGTGGCAGGCCGGCTCGGTGCACCGCGCGGCGTGGCCGGCCGCCGCCGAGCTGCCGACCGGCGGGGACCCGGCGGTGGTCGAGGTGGCCGCCGAGGCGCTGGCCGCGGTGCGCAAGGCCAAGTCGGAGGCCAAGCAGTCGATGCGGGCCGACGTCGAGTCCGCGACGGTGACCGCGCCGGAGGCGCAGGTGCCGCAGGTGGAGGCCGCGCGGGACGACCTGGTGTCGGCCGGGCGGATCGCCTCGCTGACCGTGGTCGCCGGCGAGGGCCCGCTGACCGTCGACGTCGTCCTCGCCGCCCCCGCGGAGGGGTGAGCGTGTGCGCTGACGCCGCATCCGGGCGACCGGAACGCGGCGTCAGCGCACACGGTCGGCGCCGAACAGCCGTCGGCGCGCCCCGTGGACGGCGAGGATCTCCCGGCGGCAGGCCACCGGCTCGGCCGTGAGCCGCCGGAAGCCGAACCGCAGCGTCTGCCAGCCCCGCGTGGCGAGCAGGGCGTCGCGCCGGATGTCCCGCTCGCGCTGCGCCCGGGAGCCGTGCCAGGCGGCACCGTCCATCTCCACCGCCAACCGCACCTCCTCGTAGGCCGCGTCGAGGACGAACACCTCCCCCGCCACTCGATCCGCCGCTGCTGGGTGAACGGCGGCATGCCGGGCCCGCGCCGCACGGCGAGGCAGCCCCAGATCTCCAGCTCGCTGCGGCAGCCCTCGGCCACCAGGCGCACGAGGTCGACCAGCGCGGCCCGGCCGGGCAGGCACGGACGGCGGTCGATCTCGGCCAGCAGGTCCTGCGGCCGGCACAGCCGGCGGCGGACGGCGTCGATCGCCGCGGCGCGGACCTCCGCCCGGGAGAGGCCGCCCGGACTCCCCCACGCGTCGACGACGGCCCGCTCGGGACAGGACACCGGCAGCCCCTCGACCCGGCGGATGCTGTCGTCGAGGGCCCGGGTGCGGTGCAGGACGACACCCGGCGTCCCCCGCCCGCTGCGGGTGTGGCCCACGGTGAGGTGCACCGGCCCGCCAGGCGGGGCGAGCTCCCACAGCGCCAGCGCGGACCGGTGGCTGGCCACCCCGCGACAGCTGCGGACGGCGGCCTCCACGCGCAGCCGCCACTCGCCGGCCGGCCCGGGCAGGGCGTAGACGCCGGGCTGCAGCCGCGAGAGCCGCCCGGCGGCCACCCAGCGGGCGACGGTCCCGCGGTCCACCCGGGCGGTCAGCGCCTCCCAGGTCGTCCAGCCGTCGGGGCCGACGAGCGCGGCGGGGTCGTGGGTCATCCGGCGACGGTGACCGACCGGGGACCGCCTGCTTCCGCCGTCCGGGGATCTGTGGACGGTGGCTCGGTGAGTGTGTGCGCCGGGACCGCATCCCGGGGCCCGGAACGCGGCTCTGGCGCACACGTTCGGGTCCCCGAACGCGAACGAGCCCGCCCCCGGGATCGGGGACGGGCTCGTCGACGCTGTCGCGGTGCTACGCGCTCTTCTCGCGGCGCTCGCGGGTGGGCTTGCGCGGCACGATCGTCGGGTTGACGTGCTCCAGGACGACCTCCTTGGTGATCACCACCGAGGCGACGTCCTCGCGGCTGGGCACCTCGTACATCACCGACTGCAGCACCTCCTCCATGATCGCCCGGAGCCCGCGGGCCCCGGTGCCGCGGAGGATGGCCTGGTCGGCGATCGCCTCGAGGGCGTCGTCGGTGAACTCCAGCTCCACGCCGTCGAGCTCGAACAGCCGCCGGTACTGGCGCACCAGGGCGTTCTTCGGCTCGGTGAGGATCTGGATCAGCGCGTCCCGGTCGAGGGCCTGCACGCTGGTGATCACCGGGAGCCGGCCGATGAACTCGGGGATCATCCCGAACTTCAGCAGGTCCTCGGGCATGACCTCGGCGAAGGCGTTGGCCTCCTCGATCTCCTTCTTGCCGCGGATCTCCGCGCCGAAGCCGATCCCCTGCTTGCCGACCCGCTGCTCGATGACCTTCTCCAGGCCGGCGAACGCGCCGCCCACGATGAACAGCACGTTCGTCGTGTCGATCTGGATGAACTCCTGGTGCGGGTGCTTGCGGCCGCCCTGCGGGGGCACCGACGCCGTCGTGCCCTCGAGGATCTTCAGCAGCGCCTGCTGCACACCCTCGCCGGAGACGTCGCGGGTGATCGACGGGTTCTCGCTCTTGCGGGCGATCTTGTCGACCTCGTCGATGTAGATGATCCCGGTCTCGGCCCGCTTGACGTCGTAGTCGGCGGCCTGGATGAGCTTGAGCAGGATGTTCTCGACGTCCTCGCCGACGTAGCCGGCCTCGGTCAGCGCCGTGGCGTCGGCGATCGCGAACGGGACGTTGAGCATCCGGGCCAGGGTCTGCGCGAGGTGCGTCTTGCCGCAGCCGGTGGGGCCCATCAGCAGGATGTTGGACTTGGCGAGCTCGACCGAGTCGTCCCGGCTGGAGCGTTCACCGCCGGCCTGCACCCGCTTGTAGTGGTTGTAGACCGCGACGGCGAGGGTGCGCTTGGCCTTCTCCTGGCCGATGACGTACTGCTCGAGGAAGTCGTGGATCTCGCGGGGCTTCGGCAGCTCGTCGAACTTCAGGTCCGACGACTCCGAGAGCTCCTCCTCGATGATCTCGTTGCAGAGGTCGATGCACTCGTCGCAGATGTAGACGCCGGGGCCCGCGATGAGCTTCTTGACCTGCTTCTGGCTCTTCCCGCAGAACGAGCACTTGAGCAGGTCACCGCTCTCACCGATTCGTGCCACCTGGTGACCTCCACCTCAGGGGGTTGGCAGGTCCCGGGGGTTCGGACCTGCGGATCGTGTGTCGCTTGCTGCCCGTGCTCGGCCCCGCGGGAGCGGGTGCCGCGAGGGTGTCCTCCCGGCGCTGCCGGCCGGGGATCGGGCGCTCGCCGACGGTACCTGTCGCCGCCGACGCCGCGGGGGTTCGACGCCCCGGTGCGCCGGGGGCGTCCGACTCGCGCGTCACTCCCGGCACTGCACCCCGAACGGTACGGGCCGAGAGCGCGACACGCGCGGACTCGACCCGTACCGATCGGGCGATCACGGCGATCAGACCGGCAGTGCGTTGAGCTTGCGGCTCTGGATGACCTGGTCGACGATCCCGTACTCCTTGGCCTCGGGGGCCGTCAGGATCTTGTCGCGGTCGATGTCGGCGCGGACCTGCTCCACCGAGCGGCCGGTGTGGCGGGCCAGGATCTCCTCCATCTGGGCCCGCACGCGGGCGATCTCGGCGGCGTGGATCTCGAGGTCCGAGACCTGGCCGCCGGCCTCGCCGGAGGGCTGGTGGATCAGCACGCGCGAGTACGGCAGCGCCAGCCGCTTGCCCGGGGTGCCGGCCGCGAGCAGGACGGCGGCGGCCGAGGCGGCCTGGCCCATGCAGACGGTCTGGATGTCCGGGCGGACGAACATCATCGTGTCGTAGATGGCCATCAGCGACGTGAACGAGCCACCGGGCGAGTTGATGTAGATCGTGATGTCGCGGTCGGGGTCGGCCGACTCCAGCGTGATCAGCTGGGCCATCACGTCGTTGGCCGACGCGTCGTCGATCTGTACCCCGAGGAAGATGATCCGCTCCTCGAAGAGCTTGTTGTACGGGTTGCTCTCCTTCATGCCGTAGCTGGTCCGCTCCACGAAGGAGGGCAGCACGTACCGGCTGGAGGGCAGCTGGAAGTCGCTCATCGTCTGTCAGTCCTCGCTGCTCAGTTGTCGGAGACCGGGTTGGCGCTGTCGGTCATCGCGGCGCGGCTGACGACGTGGTCGACGAAGCCGTACTCGAGGGCCTCCTGCGCGGTGAACCAGCGGTCGCGGTCGGAGTCCCGCTCGATCTGCTCGATGGACTGGCCGGTGTGGAGCGACTGCAGCTCGTTGAGCTCGCGCTTGGTGCGGCGGAACAGATCGGCCTGGATGGCGATGTCCGCGGCGGTGCCGCCGACGCCGGCCGAGGGCTGGTGCATCATGATCCGCGCGTGCGGCAGGGCGTAGCGCTTGCCCTTGGTGCCCGCGGTCAGCAGGAACTGGCCCATCGAGGCGGCCAGGCCCATGCCGTAGGTGGCGACGTCGCAGTCGATGAACTGCATCGTGTCGTAGATGGCCATGCCGGCGCTGACCGAGCCGCCCGGCGAGTTGATGTACAGGTGGATGTCCTGCTTGGGGTCCTCGGCGGACAGCAGCAGCATCTGTGCGGCCAGCTGGTTGGCGATGACGTCGTCGACCTGGGTGCCCAGGAAGATGATGCGCTCGCGCAGCAGGCGCTCGTAGACCGAGTCGTTGAGGTTCATCCCCCCGGCGCCGCCCCGCATGAGCGGGCTGTTCGCCGGGTTCGGGTGGGTGCTCACGGGTGGTGTGACCTCCGTTGGCGGTGGATCGAGTCGGTCTCGGTGGGCGGGAGGCGGGGCCGGCGGCCCTGGCGGGCCGTACCCCCGGCGTCCGCCCCGAGTCACGTCGACCCTAACGCGCACCCCCGGGCCCGGAGTCCCGGCGCGGGGGCCTGTTCGCCGACGGCGCAGCGCGCCCCCGGGAAGACGACGGACGCCGCCCTCCCCCGCGTGCGCGGGGCAGGACGGCGTCCGCAGGAAGCGTCCGGGGCTCAGCCCTTGGCGACGTCTCCGCTGTCCTCGGTGGCACCCTCGGTCGCCTCGACGGCGGCCGCGTCGGCGACCTCCGCGTCGGGGGCCTCGTCGGCCTCCTCGGCGGCGGTGTCGTCAGCGGCGGTGGCGTCAGCGGCGGTGGCGTCAGCGGCGGTGTCGTCAGCCGCGGGGGCGGCCTCGGCGGCGCGCACGGTCTGCGGGCGGGCGGCCTCGAGGTCGACGACGTTGCCCGAGGCGTCGGTGATCGTCGTCTGCTCGAGCAGCTGGGCCAGCGCCTTGGTGCGGCGCACGTCGGCGACGAACTCGGCGATGTTGCCGCTCTGCTGGAGCTGCTGGGCGTACTGCTCGGGGCTCATCCGGTTGCGCGAGGCCTGCGCCATGATCTGCGCCGACAGGTCGTCGTTGTCGACGGTGATCTCGCGGGCGTCGGCGATCGCGTCGAGGACGAACTGGGTGCGGACCGCCTCCTCGATGTTCTTCCGCTGCTCGGCGTCGTAGGCCTCGCGGTCCTCGCTGCCCGACATGGACAGGAAGGTGTCCCAGTCCATGCCGGCGCCGTTGAGCTCGTTGGTCAGCGCGTTGTTGCGGAACTCGAGCTCCCGGTCGACCAGGCCCTCGGGGATCGGGACCTCGGTGGCCTCGAGCAGGTGCTCGACCAGCTTGTCGCGGGCCTGCGCGCCCTGCTGCATGACCTTCACCCGCGACAGCCGGGTGCGGACGTCGTCGCGCAGTTCCTCGAGGGTGTCGAACTCGCTGGCGGTGGAGGCGAACTCGTCGTCGAGCTCGGGCAGCTCCTTGGCCTTCACCGAGCGGACGGTGACGGTGACCTGCGCCTGCTCGCCGGCGTGCGGGCCCTGCTGCAGCGGGGTCTCGAAGGTGGCCGACTCGTCGGCGGACAGCCCGCGGACGGCGTCGTCGAGGCCCTCCATGAGCGAGCCGGAGCCGACCTCGTAGGACATGCCGCTGGTGGTGCCGTCCTCGAGCACCTCGTCGCCGACGCGGGCCTCCAGGTCGATGGAGACGTAGTCGCCGTCCTGGGCGGCGCGCTCGACGCCGGTCAGCATGGCGAAGCGCTCGCGCATGACCGAGACCTGCTGGTCGATCTCCTCGTCGGTGACCTCGACGTCGTCGACGGTGACGTTCAGGTCCTCGAGGGCCGGCAGCTCGATCTTCGGCGCGACGTCGACCTCGGCGGTGAACGCCAGGGTGTCGTTGTCGTCGAGGCGGGTGACCTCGATGTCGGGCTGGCCGATGACGCGGACCTGGTTGTCGCGGACGACCTCGGAGTAGACCTCCGGGATGGCGTGCTGGACGACCTGCTCGAGGACGACCGGGCGGCCGATGCGCTGGTCGAGGATGCGGTTGGGCACCTTGCCCGGGCGGAACCCGGGGACGCGCACCTGCCGCTTGAGCTCCTTGTAGACCTCACCGAAGGCGTGGTCCAGGTCTCCCCACGGCACCTCGATCGCCATCCGGACCCGCGTGGGGCCCAGTTCCTCGATGGTGCTCTTCACAGCGGCAGTGCTCCTCGGTACGACGGAAGGGGACGCCGGGACCGGCGCCGGGTCGACCCCCGAGTCTAGAGACGCCGGGGGCGGGGTCGGGGTGGCGGGATTCGAACCCACGGCCCCCCGCTCCCAAAGCGGGTGCGCTACCAAGCTGCGCCACACCCCGTGGCGGCTGCGAGTCTAGGCGGGCACCGGTGGACGGCGTGCCGCCCACGGGGCGGCCTCCTCCAGCGCGGCGGCGACGCGCACGAGCAGGTCCTCCCGCCCGGCGCCCGCGACCAGCTGCACGCCGACCGGCAGCCCGGCGTCGGTGGTGTGCAGCGGCAGGCTGACCGCCGGCTGGCCGGTGACGTTGGCCTGGGCGGTGTAGGGGATGAACGCCCCGATCCGGCGGCCCTCCTCGCGGGGGCCCGCGGCGGTGAACCAGCCGAGCTCCGGCGGGGGTGCGCCCACGGTCGGGGTGACCAGCAGGTCGAAGCCCTGCCCGCCGTCCGCGGCCGGCGTCCAGAAGCGGGCCATCCGGCGGCACCAGGAGCCCAGCCAGGCGCGGGCGGCGAGGTACTCGGCCGCGGTGGTGCGGTGGCCCGCGGCCCGGTAGTGGGCGTTGCGCGGCTCGAGCTCGTCGTCGGCGATCTCCCGGCCGAGGACCCGCTCGAGGTCGGCGAGCATGCGGGCGGTGTCGGCGGCGATGGTGGCGTTGAAGTGCCGGGAGAAGGCGTCGTCGAAGAAGGCGGCGGGCGCGGCGGGCTCGACGTCGCAGCCGAGGTCCTCCAGCAGCCGGCCGGCGCGGGCGACGGCGGCCCGGCACTCGGGGCTGTCGAGCCAGCGCTCGTGCGGCGGGGCGTCGACCAGGCCGACCCGCAGCCGGCCGACCGGGGCGCCGACCTCCTCGACCAGCGGGCGCGGCAGCGGCGGCGCGGCGTAGGGGTCGCCGGGCATCGGGCCGCCGATCGCGTCGAGGACGGCTGCGGTGTCGCGGACGCTGCGGGTGACGACGCCGTCGATGGTGGCGCCGGCCCAGCCCTCGCCGACGTCGGGGCCCTGGCTGACCCGCGCCCGGCTGGGCTTGAGCCCGACCAGCCCGCACTCGCTGGCGGGGACGCGGATCGACCCGCCGCCGTCGCTGGCGTGCGCGACCGGCACGTACCCCGCCGCCACGGCCGCGGCCGACCCGCCGCTGGAGCCGCCGGTGGAGCGGGTGGGGTCCCACGGGTTGCGGGCCGGGGCGTTCGCGGCAGGCTCGGTGGTGACCGTCGTGCCGAGCTCGGGGACGTTGGTGCGGCCGAGGACGACGAACCCGGCGGCGCGGAAGGCCTCGGCCAGGTGGCTGTCGCGCCGCCAGCGGACCTGCGCGTCGCGCAGCGCGGCCAGGCCGTAGCAGGTCTCCTCCCCCGCCATGTGCGCGCCCATGTCCTTGAGCAGCAGCGGCACGCCGCGGAACGGCCCGTCGGGCAGGGTGCCGGCGGCCTCGGCGCGGGCGGCGTCGAACCGCTCCCGGATGACGGCGGCGAACTGCTCGTTCGTCGCCTCGATCCGCGAGATGGCGGCGTCGACGAGCTCGGCGGGGCTCACCTCCCCCTGGCGCACCAGGTCGGCCTGCGCGGTGGCGTCCAGCTCTGTGGGCTCGGTCACGCCCGGACGCTATCGGCCCGGTCCGCCGCGCCGGGCGGGCACCTCGCGGGCGGACCGTGCGGTCGGAGAACCCGGGGACCCGCGCCCGCACTGCGCTCCCCTGCACCTCGTCACCGGCCACGGACGGGGCGCGTCGCCGCAGCCGGCGATCAGCAGCTCCTCCATCCGGGTCGGCCCGATCGGGCCGTCCCGCTCACGGCGCCGACCACACCCGCGACCGACCTGTGAGGAAGCCGTGACGCGGGCCGTGGATCCGCCTTCGGCGCTCCGCGTGAGCGCTCGACCGTCAGGACCGAAGCCCGCTCGCCTCGTGGTCGGCGAACCGGGTGACGGCCTCCTGCCCGGCCCCGAAGAGGGCGGCGAGGACGGCCAGCGCGCCGACCGAGGAGAGCGACGTCGCGCCGTCACCGGCCGGACCGGCACCCGATACGAGTCCGCCACCCGCACGGGTCGGCCGCACGCACCGCCCTCGCCCTGCCGGGGTCGACAGGGCCGAACGCCCCCACGTCGAGGGCCGCCGGTCCGCAGGTCACCCGGTGGGGCCACGGCCGAATCGACTCCAGAGCTCATCCGCCCCTGCGCCACTCGACCCTGGACCCACTGCCCGAAGCCCCCGGCCGTTCGAGCGCATCGGCTCTGCCCGACAGCACCCCTCACACCTAGCGTCCGCCTCGTCATCGGCGTCCGACGGCAGGTGACGGGAGGAGCCTCGGATGGCCACGGTCGGTGCTTTCACGGACAACAACCTGAACGGGCAGGGTTTCGGATACCTGGGCCGGGAGGCCAAGTCCCGCTATGCGTGGCCATTGCGGTTCACACCGGCGGTGGCCACCACGTTGATCGTCATCGGGCTGGTCCTGCAGTCGCCCGTCTGGCTCGGGTCGATGGCTCTCGTCGCCCTCAGTGGGGCCCTGTTCCCCAGGGCGATGATCATCGATCTGGTCTACAACCTCGGCGTTCGCCATCTGTTCGGTGCGCCACCGCTGCCGCCGACACCGAGACCGAGACGGTTCTCCTACTTCCTCTCCGCCGGTTCGCTGGCGGGTGCCGCCTTGTCCTTCGCGTACGGGCTGCCGGCGCTGGGATACATCCTGGGAGGGATGGTGGTCATCGGTGCCACGATCCTCACCACGACGCTCTGGTGTCTCGGATCGTGGATCTACCGGATGGTCTTCGGCCAGTGGCTCCGCGAGCATTCTCCAGGCGAGCCCCGATCCACCGCCCTTGGCCGGACTCCCGTCAGATAGCCGGCCTCTCCCACTTGCGGACGGCGGCCGGGGCGGGCGGGACACGCCGACGGCTCCGAGCTGACCGACGCCGCCTGGCTCCGCTCCCCGGACCTGACCCTCCCAGCCACGCCGGGGCCTGCCCAGTGCGCGATCCCGCGCCGCCGCGCCCCCTGGATCCAGCGCGCGCTACCCTCAACTCGGACTGGAACCTCGGTCGATCTTGGTCGGCTGGGTTTCCTCACGGCGAGGGGGCAGGTTCTCTCCCACAGTCCCGCGGGTGTAGCTCAATGGCAGAGCCCCAGCCTTCCAAGCTGGCCATGCCGGTTCGATCCCGGTCACCCGCTCCACGCGTTTCCGCAGGTCAACCGGCCTGTCAGGCTCCCTGAAGAAGGTCTGGAGGACCCTGGGGAGGGCCCGTTCGGACCCTTTCAGGACCCCTGTTCTCCGCTGCGTGGGTCATGAACGGGTCACGCCGTCCGCTTGAACCGGGTGGCGGAACGGCCTACCAGACCGCGATCCGAGCCCATGACCCACTTGGGTCACGAGCCGCTGGCGTTTGTGCGTGCGCACTGCTCGTTGTCTTCAGCTGGGCGCGCCGAGCGCTCAGCAGCGGGAGCAGCAGGTCTTCGCGTTGGCGCCCGTGGCCGACCCCGGGGCGGAGCGGCGCCGGACGGGGCAGAGCCTCCAGGCCCGCACTACGAGGATTGCCGTGGCCCCGCGGGTGGGTACCCCTGAGGACCAGCGACGGGTCAGGTTCTCGCTTCACAGCGGAGGAGTCGCGGTATGGCTCAGGAGCGTCGTGCGGCGCCGGAGCGTCGTGCGGCGTCGCGGGCCACCAGTTCACAGCGCAGCCCCACTCGTGCCACGCGGACCGCCAGCTCGTCGCGGACCGGCACGGCCGCAGCCACGCGGCCGACCACCAGTGCTGATCGGGCTGGGCCGAACCGTCGTGATACCGAACACGGTCGGGACGCTCGTGCGGTCACCGAACGACATGCCGGCGCCGGCGCCCGCGTGGCGCAGCCGCCCACCGAGCGCCGACGGCGCCCGGCGAGCGCCGAGGACCATCTGACCGGCGGCAGGCCCGAGGCGAGCCGCGAGGCCAGGGCATCCGGCGGACCGGCTTCCACCCACGACGGTGGCCGCACCGACGGCCGCACGCCGAGCTCCGGCCGGCCACAGCCGCACCCCCGCCCCGCCCCCCGTCGCACGGGCACCACTCGGCAGTCTCGCGGCATCGGCACGATCCTCTCGGCGGAGCTGCGCCGCGCCCGTGCCGCGCTGGACGGGCTCGGCGCTCGTCCGGCGCGAGCAGTCCGGCGCATGGTCCGTCGGTGGTCATCCCGGATCGCCGCGGCCCTGGACGGCCTCGCCGGCCGCGGCGGCGGAACCCGGCGGGCCGCGTGGGCCGCCCTGCGCGCAGTCCTGACCGGCCACAACCCCGTGCTCGCGGCGATCAAAGCCTGGTTCACCGCGCTGAGCACCCCGACGAAGATCCTGGTGATCGCGGGGCTGGTGCTGATCGCCCTGCTTGCGCCGCTGCTGCTGTTGCTCCTGCTGCTGGCCCTCGCCATCGCCGCCGTGATCATCGCCGTTCGGCCGCCGGCCACCGCCTGAGCCCTGGCTGGCTCATCCTCCCCGCCGCGAATCCGGCGGCTTCTCCTGACAGCCCGAGGCAACGACTCCTCGGGGCTGTGCGCCCCGCGCCGCCCTCGGCCTGCGCAGATATCTCCGGCCGACGACCCTTGCCGGGCGCTACGCCCGACGGGGCAACGTTGGCCCGCCGGGAGGCCAGCCGGGGGTCAGCTCACCGCCACGGCGCTGGGGATCTCCGGCTCGTCGATCTCGTAGCTCATCAGGACGAAGGCGCCCCCCTCGTGCCGTGCAAACGACGTACGGCCGTGGAAGGTCGTCCCTGGCACATGCGGTGTCGCGGTCGTGCGCTAGGTGCTCAGTAACCGCGCGAGCGATGCGAGGGCGGGGTTGGGTCGCTGCGCTTCACGGCCGCTGGATGTCGTCATCCCACGGATGCTCACAGGCACCGCAGAGCATCCCAGCTCCCCGAATCGCCCTGACGTGCCAGCCGACGTCACACGTGGAGCAGAAAGGTCCGATGTCCCCCAGGCGGCCTCACGGCGAGCCGGGCGACGGTGCCCCGAGCGGCCCACCCAGGGACACCAGCGGTGCCAGCTCAGGTGTCGTGCGGACGCGCGGTCGATCACTTCGTGCCTCCCGGCCGGTCCAAGCTCTGACACGCGAAGAAAGGACACCACCATGTCGGAGCTTCTCGTCGACTTCATCACCTCCCTCGACGGCTGTGCATCGGGAGAGGGATGGCCCGGGTTCTGGGGCCTCGAGGGTCCGGAGTACCTCGCATGGCTCGGCGAGCAGCCCGAGGTCACCTACCTGATGGGAGCGAACACCTACCGGCTGATGTCGGGCTTCGCCGCCGGCGAGGTCCCGCATGGCCAAGACGAGTTCAGGCCCGAAGAAGAGGCGTCCGTCGACCAGCTCACGCAAGCGTCCAAGGTGGTGTTCTCCACCTCACTGGAGGAGCCACTGGCGTGGGCCAACTCCACGCTCGTCCGCGACGACGCCGTCGAAGCGGTCCGCGCCATGAAGGCGAGTGGCTCGGAGCTCCTCAGCACGATCGGCAGCCTCAGCCTGTGCCGGTCCCTGCTGCAAGCTGGACTCGTCGACCGCTTCCGGGTCGGGATGTTTCCGGTGATCACCGGGGCCACGGGCGCAGAACGCATCTACGACGGCTACCCGGACGTCGCCCTCGAGATGATCGAGCACCGGACTTTCGACGGCCGCATCCTGATGGTCGAGTACAAGCCACGCGTGCTCGAGCACCCACCGCTCGGCGCCCCTGCGTGATGTCGCCTCGTCCGCCCGGTGTCGAACGCCCCCACAGCCCGCCGCGCCACAAAGCGGCATTACTGCCCGTGCTGTCCCCAGGACGCTCTTGAGCGCGCCGTCGAGACCTCTCCAGTACAGCGCCTCCAGCCAGGCGCCGACCGCCTCGGCCGACGCACTCGCGGCAGCGGTGCGATCGCCCGGTCGGTCGATCATCCGGCTCCACGCCTCCGGGGTGTACGAGAAGACGACGAACTTCGGCATCCCGACCACCTCGTCCCGAGTCGTTGCGCCGCCCGATCGCACCAGCAGCCCGGCGGCGCACCGGGCTCCGGCGACGCGGCGGCGCCGGAGGCGGTGCGCCCGGACCGGGTGCAGTCCCCACGGCACGGACCGCTGCTCCGCACGGGAGCGCCGTGTCGTCAGCGGGATCGGAGCCGGTCGTGCCGGGGTCGGTCCCCGGCACCTGCTGCCACCCGACCGGCACCCCGGCGAACCGGAACAGGCCGTCCGTTCCGCGGCCGTTTCGTGCCGAACACGCGGGGTTACGGTCGTCCCGCAGAGGGGCCCTGGATCGAACAGCGTGCCCAGGTCCTCTCCCGTTGCCCGGGCAGGTCCCCGGGACCGGGAGGCGACACGATGGAAGCCAGCGAGCGGGTCACGTGGGAGGACTGCCCGATCTGCCGGCGGCCGGCGGCCGTCGGGTGGGTCGACGGGCAGGCCGTGGAGTTCGACTGCCCGGGCGGCTGCCGCCCGGGCGCGGCGCAACTGGAGGCCTTCGCGGCGCGGCGCGCCAGACCGCCGGTGGTCTGGCTGACCCGCATCTAGCCCGCCGACGCCGCTCAGCCGGTGGACCCGCGGGTGAGGCGCCCGCGGACGGTCCCCCGCTGCCGCTCGGCCCGGACCGGCTGCATCTCCAGCGCCAGCGCCGTGGTGCGCCCGCCGGCGTCGCGGCTGAACACGGCACGGATGCCGCCGGTGCCGGGGAGGCCGAGGTCGAGCCGGAAGGCGTAGGGGTCGGCCTCGTCGTCCGGGTGCAGCTCGACGCCCTTCGCCAGGACGGGCACCGGGGACAGGATGCGCAGCCAGAGCCGGCCGCCGCGGACGGAGACGTCCAGGCCCGCACCGAGGAACGCGGTGGCCCGCACGTCGGTGACCGGACCGGGGACCCGGTAGCGGCCGACCAGCTCGCCCCAGACCTCCGGGTGCTGCGGCACGTCGGTGCGGATCCGGCGGTGCGGGATGCCGAGCAGGTCCTCGAGCAGGCCGCCGATCTCGCCGGGCAGCCAGAACGGCCCCCGGTGGGTGCCGTTGGTGAACGCCATGACGCCGACGCCGTCGTCCGGGGCGACGAAGACCTGCGCGTCGAAGCCGGGCAGCGTGCCCTGGTGCTCGACGACGCGGTGCCCACGGCCGTCGACGCGCCAGAACGCCAGCCCCATGCCGGGCAGCCGCGGATCGGGCCGGTAGTGCGGCTCGAACACCGTGTCCAGCGTCGCGGGCTCGAGCACCCGGCCGTGCTCGTTGGCGCCGCCGCCGGTCAGCGCCGCCAGGTAGCGGGCCATGTCGCGCGGCGTGGAGTAGACGTTGCCGGCCGCGGCGGTCACCGCGTCGCGCCGCGGCACCGGGCGCGGCCCGGCCGCGGAGAGCCGGTAGCCGGTGGCGAGCCGCGGCCGCAGCCGCTCGGTGAGGACCAGATCGGAGTCGGTCATGCCGAGGGGTGCGAACACCCGCTCGCGCACGTACCGGTCGAACGGCAGGCCGCTGACGTCCTCGACGACCTGCCCGACCGCCGTCGGCCCGTGGTCGGTGTAGCGGAACCGGGTGCCCGGCTCGACGTCCAGCGGCACCCGCCCGCGGTAGTACTCGGCCGGCGTCGGCACCCGCCCGGGAGGGAAGCCGATCCCGAAGTCCCGGCGGAGGGCGGCGGAGCGCGGCACCTCCTCGGGGACGCCGGCGGTGTGGGTGAGCAGGTGACGCACCGTCGCCGGGCGCCAGCCGGACCTCCGCGGTACGAGCCGGTAGGCGCGCAGGGAGTCGTCGACCGGCGCGTCCAGGTCGACCCGCCCCTGCTCGACCAGCTGGAGGACCGCGATCGCGGTGACGGTCTTGGTGATGGAGCCGATGCGGAAGACGGTGTCCTCGGTGACGGGGGTCCGCGACGCGATGTCGGCGAGCCCGTGCGCGGCGAAGGACTCCAGGCCACCCCCGCGCACCACACCCACCGCCAGCCCGACGCACGGCTGCCGGCCGCGGATCTCGGCGACCCGCGTCTCGAGCCGGAGCTCCTCCACGGCGGTCATGACCCCTCCCGGCGGACGGACGGCGACCCGTGTCCAGGCTGACCCGCCCGGGGCCGGGGGGACGCGTCCGTCCGGCCTCCCCCGGACAGGGCCAGGGACCCCGCCGCCCACGGCCGCACGGCCCTGGCCACCGCCCGCCCCGCGGGCCCACGCTGCCCCCGGGCCTGCGGCGGAGGAGGACGCCATGGACGTACCCGGCACCGCGTGGGACCGCCTCCGGCCGGCCCGGGTGCTCCCGGTCCTCGCCGTCCTGCTGGCGGCGCTCCTCGGCGGCTGCGGCGGCGGGAGCGACGACACCACCCCGCCGGCGGCGACGTCCTCGACGACTGCGTCCCCCTCCGGTCCGAGCCCCGGGCCCTCGCCGACGGACGAGCCGCCCGACGACGGGACACCCGACGGCGAGACACCCGACGGCCAGACACCCGATGGCGAGGAGCCGGGCGACGGGTCCGCGCCGGCACCGGGCACGGCGATCCCCGGCGAGGACCTCACCGCCGAGCAGGCCGCCGAGCTGCAGGCGCAGGTCGACGGCGGGCACCAGCCGTGGCGCACCGACGTCGCGGCGGTGGCCGCGGCCTTCGTGGCGAGCGATCTCGGCTGGGACGACGCCGAGGTCGCCCTCGCCGACCCGCACACCGCCGAGGTGACCGACCCGGCGAGCGGGCGCATCGTCACCCTGCAGCTGCGTCAGCCGGCCCGGGAGGGCGAGGGCGGGATCTGGGTCGTCGTCAGCGGGGTCTGGGTCACCTGACGGGGGCCCGGGCTCAGTCGGTGAACCCGCGGCTGAGCAGCACGACGGTCACGAACGTCCGGTAGAGGGCGACCGGGTCGTCGTCGGCGATCCGGACGTCGAGGGTCCCGGCGCGCTCGACCCCGACGACCCGGGTGGCCAGCTCGGCGAGGTCCGCGTTGCGGAAGGTGACCTCCAGCGTCGCCGGCAGGTCGATCGCCGGGAGGCCGGCGGAGGGCAGGCCGCGCACGGCGGCGGCGGCCCGCTCGCGGATGAGCGCGCACGCCTCGGCCGGGTGCAGGCTCTCGGCCGCGAACCGGGTCACCGACCGCTTGACGACGGCGGCCTCGATCCCCGGGCACACCGCGCGGGCCTCCTCGGCCGTCGTCTCGTCGCCGGTGACCAGCACGACCGGCACACCGTGGCCGAGGGCGACCAGCGCGTTGATGCCCGACTCCCCCACCTCCACCCCGTTGAGCCGCACGCGGGCGATGGCCGCCGGGTTGTAGGTGTGCGAGAGCACCGAGGACGGCCCGCCCATCGAGCCGTGGTAGCTGACGAGGAAGACGGCGTCGAAGGAGCCGTCCAGCCCCTCCATCATGTACATCGGCTTGTGCCGGCCGGCGAGGTAGCGGGCGTTGCCGAGCAGCTCGCCGGGCCGCAGGTTCTGCATCGTCGAGTGCGAGTCGTTGACGAGGAACCCGGTGGCGCCGGCGTCCATCGCGCCCGCGATCGCGGCGTTCACCTCGTCCTGCAGCAGCCGCCGGTAGTGCTCGTACTCCCCGCCGGGGCCGCGGCACTGCGCCCAGTCGACGACACCCGCGGTGCCCTCCATGTCCGACGACACGTAGACCTTCACGCGCCCATCCTCGGTGGTGCTCCCGGGGGACCCGCGGGCGAGGTGGCCGCCGGCGCTCCGGTTTCATGCCGCCGGGACGATGCGCCGGCCCCGCGGCAGCGGTCAGCGTCGAGCGGTGACGCGTTGGAAGCCGCTCGTCGCCCTGGGGGCCGCGCAGTTCCTCGCCGTCCTCGACACCGCGGTGATGAACGTGTCGATCAGCCAGCTGGTCGAGGACTTCGACACGACCGTCACCGCCATCCAGGCGGTGATCACCCTCTACACCCTCGTCATGGCCGCGTTCATGCTCACCGGGGGGAAGGTCGGCGACCGGATCGGCCGGCGGCGGGCCTTCGCCGTGGGGCTCACCGTCTACGCGGTGGGGTCCCTGACCACTGCGCTGGCCCCCACCGTGCTGGTCCTCGCCCTGGGGTGGTCGGTGGTGGAGGGACTGGGCGCGGCGCTCGTCCTGCCCGCGCTCGCCGCCCTGGTGGCCGCCAACTACCGGGGGCGGGACCGGGCGATGGCCTACGGGGTCATCGGGGGGCTGGCCGGGGCGGGGATCGCCGTCGGCCCGCTGCTCGGCGGCTGGGTGACGACGTACCTCAGCTGGCGGCTGGTGTTCGCCAGCGAGGTCGTCGTCGTGCTGCTGATCCTCGCGGTGCTGCGCTGGATCGAGGACACCCCACCGACGCAGGCGTCCGCCCCCCGGATCGACGGCGTCGGAGCGGCGCTCTCCGCGCTCGGGCTGGCGATGGTCGTCCTCGGGGTGCTGCAGAGCACCGCCTGGGGCTGGCTGCGGCCGCGCAACTCGCCGGTCACCGTCCTCGGCTTCTCGCTGACGCCGTTCGTCATCGCCGGCGGCCTGGTGGTGCTGGGCCTGCTGCGGGCGTGGCTGCGCCACCGGGAGGCCCGCGGCGAGGAGCCGCTGCTGCACTGGCGGCTGTTCTCCGTCCCCCCGCTGCGCGCGGCCGTGCAGACGCTCCTCGCGCAGAACCTCGTCCTGCTCGGGGTCTTCTTCACCGTGCCGCTGTACCTGCAGGTCGTGCTGGGGCTCGACGCCTTCCAGACCGGCCTGCGGCTGCTCCCGGTCTCGGTGCTCATGCTGGTCACCGCGATGAGCGCGCCGCTGCTGAACCGGGTCGCCAGCCCGCGCACGGTGGTGCAGGTCGGGTTCGCCGTGCTGGTCGCGGCGTCGCTGTGGCTGCTCGCGACGGTCCGGCCGGAGCTCGACGACCTGTCCTTCGGGCTGGCGATGGCACTGCTGGGGATCGGGATGGGCCTGCTGGCCGCCCAGCTCGGCAACGTCGCCCAGTCCAGCGTCGGGGAGGCCGACCGCAGCGAGGTCGGGGGCCTCCAGTACACGGCGCAGAACCTCGGATCGTCGCTGGGGACGGCGTTCATCGGCTCGGTCCTCATCGGCACGCTGACCGCCGCCGCCACCCGCGGGATCTCGGACGACCCCCAGGTCAGCGATGCCGTCGCCGAGCAGGTGGGCGTGGCGATCAGCGGCGGCGTCAGCTTCGTCCCGGCCGACCAGGTGCAGACCGCCCTCGAGCGGGCGGGCATCTCCGCGACGGAGGTCGACGCCCTGGTGGCGACGTACTCCGACGCGCAACTGCTCGGCCTGAAGGCGGCCCTGCTCGCGGCGGCCGCCGTCGCGCTGCTGAGCCTCTTCCTGACCCGCTCCCTCCCCACCGCGTGCCTCGCACCGCCCGCCGCGCCCGCGGAGCCCGCGCCCGTCGCCGTCCGGGGATGAGGTCCGCGATGGCCGCCCACGGGGTCGGGGGCGTCGCCCGGCGGTTGGGGACGACGTTCACGGGCCGCTGCGTCGCCGCCTTCCTGGTGCAGCGCGGCATCGACCGGGCCATGGCCGTCTCCGCCCAGGCACTCACCGCGCTGATCCCCCTGCTCCTGCTCGTGTCCCTGCTGACCCCCGCGGGCGACGCGTCGCTGGTGGCCGACGTCGTGATCGACCGGTTCCGGCTGACCGGTACGGCCGCCGCGGACGTGGAGCAGCTGTTCGCGGTGACCGGGGACGCCGGCACCGGCGTGCTGAGCGTCGTCCTGCTCGTCTTCTCCTGCGTCTCGCTGGCCCGCCGGCTCCAGCGGATGTACGAGCAGTCCTGGCGGCTGCCCCCGCGCGCCGGCCTGCGCGGATCGGCCGACGCGCTGCTGGGGATCGCCGCCCTGGTGCTCGTGATCGTGCTGCTGTCGTTCCTGCACGGACTCGCGGCCCCCGGGGCCGTCCCCCGCGCGCTGGGCTGGACCGGCCACCTGCTGGCGAGCTGGCTGCTGTGGACCGCGATCCCCTGGCTGCTGCTCGGCCGCCGCCTGGCCTGGCGGCGGCTGCTGCCCACGGGCGCGCTGATGGCCCTCGGCACGGCGGTCTACGGCCTGGCCACCGCGGTCTACATGCCTCTGCTCGTGGAGTCCTACAGCCGCCGGTACGGCCTCTTCGGCGTGACGCTGGCGCTGGTCGGCTGGCTCCTCTGCGTCTCGGTGATCGTCGTGGTCACGACGATCGTCGCCGCCGAGTTCGACCGCGCACCGGAACCGGGGGCCCGGCGGCTCCGCGCCCGGCTCGGTCTGGCGACGGACGCCGCCGCCGCGCGACCGCCCGGCGCGGTGGACGGCGAGACGCCCGCCGGCCGGCGGTGACCGCGCGCCCGCCCTCCACCGGGGACCGGACGGTCCCGGGCGGTCAGCCGGCGGCGGGCGCCGCGTCCGGGGTCGGCGGCAGGCCGAGCCGGGCGAACAGGTCGTTGTCCAGGTCGAGGAAGCTCGTGATGTGCCGGATCCGGCCGTCCTCGATCTCCAGGACGTGCAGCGCCCACGGCGTGTGGCCGCCGTCGCCGGTGGGGCGCCACTGCGCGACCGCCGGGCTGCCGTTGGCCTCGGTGAGCAGCAGCCGGGAGTTCCGGCAGCCGCTGCCCGGGCCGAGCATCCAGGTGCCGATGTCGGCGGCGCTGCCCAGCCACATCTCGAACGGCGGCATGTGCTGGGTGGCGTCCTCGTGCAGCAGGGCGACGAAGGCGTCGATGTCGTAGCGCTCGAAGGCGTCGAGGTAGCGGTCGAGCAGCTCGCGGTGGTCGGGGTCCAGCGGCCGCTGCTCCGGGGTGCCGCCCATCGCCGCCAGCGTGGCGCGGGCCCGCTGCAGCGCGCTGTTGACCGAGGCGACGGTGGTCTCGAGCAGGGCGGCGACCTCGTCGGCGTGCCAGCGCAGCACGTCGCGCAGCAGGAGGACGGCGCGCTGCCGCGGCGGCAGGTGCTGCAGCGCCGCGACGAAGGCCAGCCGCACCGACTCGCGGGCCACCGCGCGCTCGGCCGGGTCGCCGTCCTCGGGCAGGACCGCGCGGTCGAGGACCGGCTCGACCCACGCCTCGGCCGGCCGCTTGGCGGCCAGGGACGCCTCCACCGGCGACCACGGCGAGCCGGAGAGGTCCATGGGCAGGGCCCGGCGCTGCCGCCCGGAGAGCTGGTCGAGGCAGACGTTGGTGGCGATCCGGTACAGCCAGGACCGCAGCGAGGAGCGGCCCTCGAAGGAGCCGAAGCTCTTCCACGCGCGGACCAGCGTCTCCTGCACGGCGTCGTCGGCGTCGAAGGACGACCCCAGCATCCGGTAGCAGTAGCCGGTCAGCTCCCGCCGGTGCTCGAGCAGCCGCGGGTCGAGCTCGTCGGACACCCCGCTCAGCACGCTGGTCACGCGGACCACCTCTCCTCGGTCGCCATCCCCGTCGACGGGCGGTAGTCCACCACGGAGGACCGACGGAACGGGAGCCCCCGGCGGGCTGACGCCCCCGGACGCCGACCGCCCCGCCGGAGGGCTCCGGCGGGGCGGTCGGGTGTGCGGGAGGACGGGTGCGTCAGGGCACCAGCGGCTCGCCGTTGCGGACGAGCTGCCAGTTCAGGTCGTAGAAGTCCGCCGGGTCGATCACCTGGCGGTCCTGGGCCCAGTCGATGAGCAGCTGGCGGATCTCCTGCTGCTCGTCGTAGACGACCGGCGCCGTCGAGATGCCCGGGAAGCCACCGCCGCCGGAACGCCGGTAGTTGTTCACCGCGACGACGAAGCGCGCGTCATCGGCCACCGGCTCGCCGTCGAACTCCAGCCGGGTGACCCGCTGGCCTTCCGGCCTGGACACGTCGAGGTCGTAGTCGACCCCGGAGAGGACGTCGTAGTTGTAGTCCGGCGTGCCCTTCGCGTTGGTGAGGGTCCCCAGGTCGACGTCCCCGGTGGCCGGCACCTGGGCGAAGTAGCCCGCCGACTTCTCCAGGTAGGCCCGGACCTGGGCGCCGGTGAGCTCGACCGCCTCCAGCGTGTTGTCGTAGACGTAGAGCCCGGCGATGTCGCGGACCGTGACGTCGCCCTGGGGGAAGACCGCCTCACGGCTGAAGGGTGCCGCGATGGACAGCACCGGCAGGTCGGCCCGCGACGTGCCCTCCATCGCGGCCTCGACGGTCTCGGTCTGCACCTGCTGGATGAAGTCGAGGATCGGCGTGTCCTCGTAGCGACTGGTCTCCGTGGTCAGCTGCTCGGTGGAGGTGGCGACCACCTGGCCGACGTACGCGACCGTCGTCTCGTGCGCCTCGTCGGTCGCGGCGAGCACCTCCGGGTCCTGGGGGTACGCGTCGGTGCGCAGCGCCGTGGCCGCGGTGCTGACGACGTCCCACTGGCCGCGGACCTTCTCCAGCCCGATGTCCACCTGGGACACCGTGGCGCCCCAGCGGTAGGGCTGGGTCAGCAGCACCTGCTCACCGGTGTCCTCGTTGCGGACGAACTGGCTCGGGGCGTTGCGGTGGGTGTGGCCGACCACCATGGCGTCGATGCCGGGCACCGTCCGCGCGATGACGTCGGTCGGGTTCTCCGTCGGGGCCTGCGACGCGTCGTAGGACGAACCACCGCCCACGCCGGCGTGGGAGAGCACCACGACGACGTCGGCCTGCTCGTCGACGATCGGCACCCAGCGCTCCGCCGCCTCGACCATGTCCTGGAACTCGACCCGGCCCTCGACGTTGCCGCGGTCCCAGATCGCCGACCCCGGCGTGGTCAGCCCGAGGATGCCCACGGTGACCGGCTTGTGGCCGGGCACCTCCATCTTCCGGAGGGTGTACGGCGGCAGGTACGGCTCGCCCGTGGCGGCGTCGACCACGTTGGCGCCGAGCACCGGGTGGTCGACGTCGTCGGCGTAGGCCTGCAGCAGGTCCAGGCCGTAGTTGAACTCGTGGTTGCCGACCACCTGGGCGTCGTAGCCGATGGCGTCGTAGGCGGCGGCCATCGGGTGCTCGGCGCCGGTCTCGGTGACCGGCTCCTGCCGCGCGTAGTAGTAGCTCAGCGGCGTGCCCTGCAGGAAGTCGCCGTTGTCGACGACCAGCACGTTCTCCTCGCCGCGCGCGTCGCGCACGCTGTCGACGACCGAGCCGACCCGGGCCAGGCCCGTGGCGTGGCCGTCCCTCTCGCTGTAGGGCGCGTCCTTGAAGTAGTCCCAGTCCTGCACCCGGCCGTGCAGGTCGGTGGTGGCCAGCAGGGTGATGTCGAGCTCGTCGGTGGCCGCTGCCGCGGGCGCGGCCGCCGCGGGCGTCGCCGCCCCGGTGGTCACCGCGAGTGCGGCCGCGACCGCGGCCCAGTACCTGCGTCGCTGCATGTGTGCGGATTCCCCTCGGTGTGCCGCCCGTGCGTCCCGGGCGCGGGGCGACGCTAACTCCCGAGGGTGACTACTCGGTCGCACAGGGGCGACTACTGGTAGCTGATCAGCTGGGGCCGCGGGGAGACCTGCGCGATCGTCTCCTCGGGCGTGAGCATCGGCGTGTCCTCGTCGTAGAAGTTCTTCCAGCCCCAGGCCAGCCCCTCGGGGCCGGTGCCGTGCAGCACCCGCCACGTGTCCTGCTTGCTGCCCTGCGGGCCCTGCCCGTCGGCGTGCACCATCACGGCGACCTCGTCGCGGGACAGGTCGACCTGCTCGCGGCCGGGGATCATGTCCACCCGGAACTGGTGCAGCACGAGCAGCTTCTGCGGCAGCCGGTTCTCGCGGGTGAGGTCGGCCAGCCAGGTCACGACCCGGTTCACCTCGTCCACGCCGACCGAGCCGATCTGGGTGAGGTGCACCTGGTTCGGCGCCAGCCGCCACTCGGGGTCCAGCGCCAGGCCGACGTGCGGCAGCTCCAGCAGCGGCCGGTACAGCTCGGCCTGGGTGACGAAGTCGGTGCGGCCGGGCTGCAGGTCCAGGACGACGTAGAGGCCGGCCTCCCCCGCGGCCTCCACCCACGGGCGGATCTGCTCCAGCGGCGCCTCGTAGGAGTAGTCGTTGCCGTCGGTCGGGAACTCCGAGGCCACCGTGGCGATGATCTCGAAGGCGGGGACGACGGTGGCGTCGGGGACCAGCGACTCGTAGGGCGCCGCGTGGTCGCGGGCCCGCTGGACCGCCGCGTCGACGTCCTGCTCGCCGAGCACGCCGAGCGCGCCGGTGCCCGGGTGGCCGTAGAGCGCCACCATGAAGTGCTGCGGGAACAGCGTCTGCCCGCCGCCGGGCAGCTGGGTGCCGGTGGCCGCGGTCTCCAGCTTCCAGTCCAGGCCGTCCTCGGCGCCGAAGCCCGCACCCAGGGCGACGACGGTCTCCGCGCCGGACACCGCCTCGACCGCGTCGGCCGACGCCCGCGGGTCGGTCTGCCCGCCGGTCACCTGCACGCGCGCACCGGCTGCCCGGGCGGTGGCGACGCCGGCCAGCGACTCCGGCGCGGCGTCGGCCAGGACGACGGTGCCCTCGAGCGGCTCGGCACGGGTGACCGCGGGCAGCTCGCCGTCGGCCTCGCCCTCGGCTGCGGCGCCGTCGTCCTCGGGGCGCAGCGCGGCCGGCGCCTCGGCCTCGAGTGCGGCGACGGCGGCCGCCTCGCCGTCGGCGGGCACCGGGTCGGCGTCGGCGAGGTCGAGGCCGGTGGCGGCGGCGACCGCCTCGGCGCTCGCCGGCGCGGCGACGACGTCGGCGTCCCCGGGCGCGGTGTCGGCGCCCACGGCGAGGACCGTCCGCGCGCCCAGCCGGCCGATCTCCTCGGCGACGGCGCCGTCGCCGTCCTCGCCCTCGGGGTCCAGCAGCAGCGGCACGCCCAGGCCGACCGCGGCCGAGGCGCCGAGCAGGGTGGCCGCCCGGTCGCCCTCGGGGGCGACGACGACCACGCCGGCCTCGTCGAACAGCGCGCGGCTGGCGCTGACGGCCGAGGCGGCGGGCTCGGCGTCGGCGACGACGGTCAGCCGCTGGTCGGGCGCGGAGGTCGCGACCGAGGCGGTGCCGCCCCCGTCCCCCTCCGCCGCCGTCGAGGCCGTGCACCCGGCGGCCAGGAGGAGCGCGCTGAGCGCGACGGGCACCGACCTCGGGCGCACGGGCAGACCTCCGTCCCACCGGGCACGCGGCCGCGCGGGAGCGCGGCGCCGTCGGGCGTGCACGGGGATCGCGCCCGACACTAGCCAGGGCGCTGGACACCGGCCCGGCGCGACCGGGAGCATCGCCGGCGACATGAGGAGCGCAGCGGGTGTCGGGCCAGCCCGACAGCGGATCGACCGGCTGACGGGATCGGCCGGCCGGCCCCGCGCCAGCAGGCTCGCTGCATGACCACCGACACCCTGGTGATGCCCTCCACGACCGCCCCGCCGCACGCCGGCCTGCTGCGCCGGCTGCTCGTCGACTCCGGCTACGCGCTGCTGTCGCTGCCGGTCGGGATCGCCGCCTTCGTCGTCGCCGTGACCGGCGTGGCCGTCGGCGTCGGCACACTGGTGATCTGGGTCGGCCTCGCCGTCCTGGCGCTCACCCTGCTCGCCGCCCGCGGGTTCGCCGCGCTCGAGCGGGCGCAGCTGCCCGCGGTGCTCGGCCGCCCGGTCCCCCGCCCGGCCTACCTGACCCCCGACGGGGGCCGGGTGCGCCGGCTGCTGACCCCGCTGCGCGACCCGCAGTCCTGGCTCGACGTACTGCACGCCGTCGTCCGGTTCCCGCTGGCGGTCCTGGCCTTCGTCGTCACGGTGACGTTCTGGGCGGGGGCGCTCGGCGGGCTCACCTACGGGCTGTGGGACTGGGCGCTGCCCGACGCCTCCGGGGACCCGGGGAACACCGACCTGCTGGAGCTGCTCGGCCTCGAGAGCACCGCCGGCCGGCGCGTCCTGCTCTACACGCTGATCGGCGCCGTCTTCGCGGTGCTGCTGCCGTTCGCCGTCCGGGCGGTCGCGCTGCTGCAGGCCCGGCTGGGCCGGGTGGTGCTGACCTCCCGCGCGGCCACCCAGGCCGAGATCGGCCGGCTCTCCCGCGGCCGCGACGCCGCCGTCGCCGCCGAGGCGGTGGCGCTGCGCCGGCTGGAGCGCGACATCCACGACGGCCCGCAGCAGCACCTGGTCCGCCTCGGCATGGACCTCTCCCGCGCCCAGCGCCAGCTCGAGCGCGACCCCGCCGCCGCCCGCACGACGCTCGCCCAGGCCGGCGTCCTCGCCAAGGAGGCGCTGGAGGAACTGCGCGCGCTGTCCCGCGGCATCGCCCCGCCGGTCCTCGCCGACCGCGGCCTGCCCGCGGCGCTGGCCGCGCTGGCCGCCCGCTCCCCGGTGCCGGTGGAGCTGGCCGTCGACCTGCCCGACGAGCGGCCGGCGCCGGTCACCGAGAACACCGCGTACTTCGTCGTCAGCGAGGCGCTGGCCAACGTGGCCAAGCACAGCGGGGCCGGCGTGTGCCGGGTCGAGGTTCGGCGGGCCGGCGACGTGCTGCGCGTCGTGGTCGAGGACGACGGCGAGGGCGGGGCGCTGCTGGTGCCCGGGCACGGCCTGGCCGGGCTCGCCGACCGGCTGCGCGCGGTCGACGGCGTCCTGGTGGTCGACAGCCCGCGCGGCGGCCCGACCCGGACGACGGCGGAGCTGCCGTGGGCGTGAGCCCCGGCGACCGGCCGCTGCGCGTGGTGCTCGGCGAGGACTCGGTCCTGCTCCGCGAGGGGCTGGTCCGGCTCCTCGAGGAGGCGGGCACCACCGTGGCGGCCGCCGTCGGCGACGGCCCGTCGCTGGTCCGCGCGGTGGTGGCCGAGCGGCCGGACGTGGCCGTCGTCGACGTGCGGATGCCGCCCACGCACACCGACGAGGGGCTGCGCGCCGCCGTCGAGGTGCGGCGGGTGGTGCCCGGGACGGCGGTGCTGGTGCTGTCGCAGTACGTCGAGGTGGCCTACGCCGACGAGCTGCTGGCCGACGGCCGCGGCGGCGTCGGCTACCTGCTCAAGGACCGGGTGACCGACCTCGACCAGCTGCTCGCCGCGCTCGCCGAGGTGGTCGCCGGCGGCACCGTGCTCGACCCGCAGGTGGTCGCCCAGCTGTTCGCCCGCCGCCGCGCCGACGACCCGGTGCGCCGGCTCACCCCGCGCGAGCGGGAGGTGCTCGGGCTGATCGCCGAGGGCCACTCCAACACCGCGATCGCCCGGCAGCTGGTGGTCACCCCGGGCGCGGTGGAGAAGCACACCCAGCGGATCTTCGCCAAGCTGGGCCTCGCGCCCGACGAGGACCGCAACAGCCGGGTGATGGCGACGCTGGCCTACCTCCGCGGCTGACCGCGGTCGCGGGTCGTCGTCCCCGCCCGGTAGACACCAGGGGTGACCGATCCCGCTGACCTCCGCCCCGTCACCGCCGAGGAGTGGCCCGCCTTCAGCCGGGCGATGCTCGACGTCTTCGGCGACGAGCCGAACGGCGACTTCACCGAGCGGGTCCCGGCGACGGCGGAGCTGGACCGGTCGCTGTCGCTGTGGGCCGCTGACGGGCGGGTGGCCGCCACCGGCGGCATCTACAGCCGGCAGGTGACGGTGCCCGGTGCCGTCGTCCCGTGCGCGGGCGTCACCTGGGTGACCGTCTCCCCCACCCACCGCCGCCGGGGCGTGCTGACCGCGATGATGCGCCGCCAGCTCACCGAGCTGCACGAGCGGCAGGGCGAGCCGCTGGCCGCGCTGTGGGCCTCCGAGGGCTCGATCTACGGCCGCTTCGGCTACGCGCCCGCGACGCAGCGCGGGAACCTGCGCGGCGCCACCCGGGACACGGCCTTCCGCCCCGGCGTCGACCTGGGCACCGGCACGGTGGCCCCGGCCGACCCCGAGGCGTGGCGGGCCGGCGCCGCGCGGGTGCACGAGGCGCTGCGCCGCTGGGTGCCCGGCACGTTCGAGCGCGACGAGCGCTGGTGGGAGCGGGAGCTGCGCGACCCGGCCGAGCGCCGCAAGGGCGCGAGCGCCCGCCGGTACGTGCTGCACACCGAGGCCGACGGCGAGGTCACCGGCTTCGCGTCCTTCCGCGTGCGCTCCCGGTGGACCGACGACGGCCTGCCCGACGGCACCGTCGTCGTCGACGACCTGCGCGCCCGCAGCACCCCCGCGTACGCGGTGCTATGGCGGTACCTGCTCGACCTGGACCTGGTGCGGACGGTGGAGGCCGGCTACGCCTCCGCCGACGACCCGCTGCGCCACCTGCTGGCCGACCCGCGCGCGCTGCAGGTGCGCCCGCTGGACGGGCTGTGGCTGCGGCTGGTCGACGTCGGCCGGGCGCTGGCCGCGCGCCGCTACCCGGCGCCGATCGACATGGTCCTCGAGGTGCGCGACCGGTTCTGCCCGTGGAACGACGGCCGTTGGTGGCTGCGGGGGCACCCGGCCGGGGCCTTCTGCGCCCCCACCGACGGGGACCCCGACCTGGCCGTCGACGTCGAGGCGCTGGCCGCGGCCTACCTCGGCGGCGTCTCGCTGGGCACGCTGCAGGCGGCCGGCCGGGTCACCGAGGTGAGCCCGGGCGCGGTCACCCAGGCCGCGACGGCGTTCTCCTGGCCGGTCAGCCCCCACTGCCCGGACCAGTTCTAGAAGGACCCCCTCGCCCCCCACGCCTCGCTCCGCTCGGCGCGGGCCCCTGCGAGGGGACCGTTCCAGCAGGTCACCTGCTCGCGGCAGGCCCCTGCAGCGGGGCCGTTCCAGCAGCTACACCACGTCGCCGCGCGTGGGCAGGCCGCCGGCCGGGCGGTGCCGGTTCTGCTCGTAGTCGTGGATGAGCCCGATCCGGCGGACGTGCCGCTCGTCGTGGCTGAACGGCGTCCGGAGGAACTCGAGCACCAGCGCGGTGGCCTCCTCGATCGAGTGCTGGCGGGCGCCGATCGAGACGACGTTGGCGTCGTTGTGCTGCCGGGCGAGCCGGGCGGTCTCGGTGTTCCACACCAGCGCCGCGCGCACGCCGGGCACCTTGTTGGCCGCGATCTGCTCGCCGTTGCCCGAGCCGCCGATGACCACGCCGAGGGTGCCCGGCTCGGTGACCACGCGCTCGCCGACCTCGAAGCAGAACGGCGGGTAGTCGTCCTGCGGGTCGTACTCGAAGGCGCCGCAGTCGACCGGCTCGTGCCCGGCCTCGGTGAGCGCCTGCTGGAGGTGCTCCTTGAAGTCCAGCCCGGCGTGGTCTGTGCCGACGAAGACGCGCATGCGCCGAGTCTGTCAGGGTCGGGTGGTGGCGGTGCTCGGGGTGGACGGCTGGCGCGGGGCCTGGGTCGGCGCGCTCCTGGAGGCCCGCACGGTGCGGTTGCTCCACCTCCGCGACGTCGCGGCGGTCCTCGCGGTGCCGGACGTCGAGGTGGTCGGCATCGACATGCCGATCGGCCTGTCCGACGCCGGCCCCCGCGCCTGTGACGAGGCCGCCCGCCGCCTGCTCGGCCGGGCCGGCAGCTCGGTCTTCCCCGCCCCGGTCCGCGCGGTCCTCGGCGCCCGCGGCTACGCGCAGGCCCGCGAGCTCTCGATCGCGGCCACCGGCGGGCGCTCGCTGTCGGCGCAGGCCTTCCGGCTGACGGCGTCCATCCGGGCGCTCGACGACGGGCTGGGCGACCCGCCGCCCGGCCACGTCGTCGAGGTGCACCCGGAGCTCGCCTTCCGGGCCCTGGACCCGGCCGTCACCGACCCGAAGGTCACCGCCCGGGGACTGGCCCAGCGGCTGGCGGCGCTCCGGTCCGTCGTGGACGTCGAGGCCGCGCTGCTCGCCGCGCCGCCGCGGGTGCCGGCGGTCGACGCGCTCGACGCCTGCGCCGCCGCGTGGTCGGCCCGGCGGGTCGCCGACGGCGCCGCGGAGTGCGTGGGCGACGGCTCGCTCGACGCCCGCGGCCGGCCGATGCGGATCTGCTGGTGACCTTCACCGAGGTCGCCGACGGCGTCCTCGTCCGCCGGCACCGGTCGCTGGACCTCAACTGCGGGCTCGTCGTCGGCGACGGCGCGTGCCTCGTCGTCGACACCCGCTCCTCCCCCGCCGAGGCCGCCGACCTCGCGGCCGCCGTCCGCCGGGTGACCCCCCACCCGTGGACGGTCGTCAACACGCACGCCCACTACGACCACTGCTTCGGCAACGCCGCGTTCCGCCCGGCGACGGTGTGGGGCACGCGCGGCTGCGCCGCGGACCTGCTCGCCACCGGCGAGGCGCAGCGCGCGGCCCGGGTGGCCGAGCTGCTGGCCGCCGAGGACGACGCGGCCGCGGAGCAGGTGCGGCGGGCGCCGCTGGACCCGCCCGACGCGCTGGTCGACGACGTCGCGGTGCTCGACGTGGGCGGCGTCGAGGTGGTGCTGCGCTTCCTGGGCCGCGGGCACACCGGGCACGACCTGGTCGTGGAGGTGGAGGACGGCACCGTCTTCGCCGGCGACCTGGTCGAGGAGGGCGCCCCGCCGGCGTTCGAGGACTCCTTCCCGGCCGAGTGGCCGGCGACGCTGGGCCGGCTGCACGCGCTGGCCCGCGGGCCGGTGGTCCCCGGCCACGGCGCGGTGGTGGACGCGCACTTCGTCGGCGCCCAGCGCGAGGAGCTGCTGGCGGTGCTGGGCGCCGTCCGGGCCGGCCGGCTCGACCGCGGCCCCTACGACCCGGCGACCATGCGGACCGCGGCGTCCCGCCCCGGGTGAGGCGGCGGACCCGCCTGCGCTCAGGTGAGGCGGCGGACCACCGGCAGCGGCAGCGCCCGCAGCAGCGCCGACACCGGCCGCCACGGCCACTCGGGCACGTAGGCGCGCACCGGCTCCCGCTCGATGGCGGCGACCAGCGCGTCGACGCCGGTGTCGAGGTCGACGGTGAACGGGCCGCGCCGGCCGACGTTGATGTCGGTCTCGATGTAGCCGGGCAGCACCGTGGTGACCCGGATGCCGGTGCCCAGCAGGTCCGACCGGATGCCCTCGGCGAGCGCGTTGAGCGCGGCCTTGCTGGCGCCGTAGGCGGTGCGGGTGCCGCGCATCCCGCGGACCGAGGCGACCGAGCTGATGACGACGAGGTGGCCCGAGCCCTGGGCGCGGAACAGCTCGACGGCGGCCTCGCACTGCGCGTGGGTGCCGAGGACGTTGGTGAACAGCGTCGCGCGGTTGGCCCAGCCGGCGCCGGTGCCCACCGACGCGCCCTTGCCGATGCCGGCGTTGGCGACGAACCGGTCGAGGCCGCCGAGCTCCGCGGCCAGTGCCGGGACGCCCTCGGCCACGGCCGTCGCGTCGTCGACGTCGAGGGCCGCGGTGACCACCCGGATGCCGGGGTGGGCGGCGAGCAGCTCCTCGCGCAGCTCCTCGAGGAGGTGCTCGCGGCGGGCGACCAGCGCCAGGTCGCGGCCGCGGGCGGCGAAGCGGCGGGCCATGCCCATGCCCAGCCCGGAGCTGGCGCCGGTGATCAGGATGCGCTGGCGGGTCGGTCGCGGCACGCCCGGCAGCATGCCAGCCGTGCACGTCCGCGGATCTGCGCGGTGGGGCCCTTGGCCCCTTGCACCCCGCTCGGGCAGGGAGGCCAGTGTGGTGCCGTCAGCCGGTGAGACCGGCCGGCGACCGGACGACCGGAGGAGTCGTCATGGGACAGGCACGAGAGATCATGGACCGCATCACCGCCGCCGTCGTCGCCGGCGACCGGGACGCCCTCCTGCGGGCCTACGCGGCCGACGCCGTCGCCGAGACACCGGAGGGCCGGGACCTGGACAGCGGCGAGGCGATCGCGGACCACCTGCTGTCGTTCCGGCGCGCGTTCCCCGACCTGACCTGGGAACCGAAGACCCAGTTCGAGAGCGGCGACACCGCCATCGACGAGGGCTGGATCCTGGGCACCCACACCGGCGTGCTGGCCCTGCCGGAGGGGGACGTGCCGCCGACCGGCCGGAGCGTGCGGCTGCGGGAGTGCGACCTGCTCACGGTGCGGGACGGCGCGGCCATCTCGCACCGCATGTACTACGACCAGGTGGAGATCATCGCCCAGCTCGGGCTGGGCCAGGCCGCCGCGGCGGCCGTCCCGGAGCCCCGGGCCGCCGCCGGGATCGAGCAGGCGACCGAGGCCCCGGCCACCTGACCCGCCCGCCGGGCGCGCACTTCCGCGGACCTGCACGGTGCAGGTCCGCGGAAGTGCACCGGCGGGCTCAGCTGTTCTGGAGCTCCAGGGCGTCGGCCGGCACCGAGTCCATGTCCGGGCCGGCGGTGCGGGTCCGCTTGAGCTCCCAGAAGTCGGGCAGGTTGGCCAGCAGGACGGCGCCGTCGAAGGCCCGGCCGGCGTCCTCGCCCGTGGGCACCCTGCTGATGACGGGGCCGAAGAACGCGACGCCGTCGATGTGCATGACCGGGGTGCCGACGTCGTCGCCGACCGGGTCCATGCCCGCGTGGTGGCTCTTCTCCAGCGCCTCGTCGTACTCCGTGGAGGTCGCCGCCTCGGCCAGCTCGGCCGGCAGGCCGACGCGCTCGAGCGCCGGGGCGACCAGCTCGTCGAGCTCCCGGCCCTCGTGGTGCCGCAGCGTGCCCATGGCCGTGTAGAGGTCCCCGAGGACCTCGTCGCCGTGCTTCTCGGCCGCGGCGATCGCGACCCGCACCGGGCCCCACGCCTGCTCCATCATCCGCTGGTACTCCTCCGGCAGGTCACGCCCGCGGTTGAGCACCGCCAGCGACATGACGTGCCAGTGCAGGTCGATGTCGCGCACCTTCGCCGCCTCCAGGACCCAGCGGCTGGTCAGCCAGGCCCAGGGACACAGCGGGTCGAACCAGAAGTCCACCCGGGCCTTCGTCGGGGCGCTCTGCACTGCCTCGGTCATCGATCGCTCTCCTCTGGTCCGTCGTCCTCGGGGCCGGGGGCGCACCTCCGGCCGCTGCCCGCTGCCAAGTGCCCCGTCCGGCCCGTTGTTCCCGGTGCCCTGCGGGCGTGTCGGCCGTCCGTGGCAGGCTGCCGGGCGTGGCCGTACCCAACCTGACCCGCGACGACGCCGCCGCGCGCGCCCGCCTGCTCGACGTCGACAGCTACGACCTCCGCTTCGACCTCACCGACGGTGAGGGGCGACCGGGCAGCGGGACCTTCCGCTCGACGACGACGGTGCGGTTCACCTGCCGCGAGCCCGGCGCCGCCTCGTTCGTCGACCTGGTCGCCGAGACCGTCCGGTCCGCCACGCTCAACGGGGTCGAGCTCGACGTCTCCACCTGGACCGAGGAGGGCGGCCTGCCGCTGCCCGACCTCGCCGCCGACAACACCCTGGTCGTCGACGCCGACTGCCGGTACTCCAACAGCGGCGAGGGCCTGCACCGCTTCGAGGACCCCGAGGACGGGCAGGTCTACCTCTACACGCACTTCGAGCCGGCCGAGGCCAAGCGCGTGTTCGCCTGCTTCGACCAGCCCGACCTCAAGGGCACCTACGAGGTGCACGTCGTCGCGCCGTTCGACTGGCAGGTCGTGTCCAACACCGGCGGCCGCACCATCGAGGCCGGGCCCGCGGGCTCGCAGCTGGTGCACTTCGAGCCGACCAAGCGGCTGTCGACCTACCTGGTCGCGCTGATCGCCGGGCCCTACGCGCGGGTCACCGACTGTTACGAGGACATCCCGCTGGGGCTGTTCTGCCGCGCGTCGCTGGCGAAGCACCTGGACCCCGAGGAGCTGTTCCGGGTCACCAAGCAGGGCTTCGAGTTCTACCACCGGGTCTTCGACTACCCGTACCCGTTCGACAAGTACGACCAGGTGTTCGTGCCGGAGTTCAACGCCGGCGCCATGGAGAACGCCGGCGCGGTCACCGTGCTGGAGGACTACGTCTTCCGGTCGCGGACCAGCCGGGCGCGCTACGAGCGGCGCGCCGAGACGCTGCTGCACGAGCTGGCGCACATGTGGTTCGGCGACCTCGTGACCATGCGCTGGTGGGACGACCTGTGGCTCAACGAGTCCTTCGCCACCTACATCTCCACGCTGTGCCAGGCCGAGGCCACCGAGTACACGACCGCGTGGACGACGTTCGCCAACGCCGAGAAGGCCTGGGCCTACGCGCAGGACCAGCTGCCCTCGACCCACCCGATCGCCGCGGACATGGTCGACGTGGCCGCCGTCGAGGTGAACTTCGACGGGATCACCTACGCCAAGGGCGCCTCGGTGCTCAAGCAGCTGGTGGCCTACGTCGGCCGCGAGGAGTTCCTCGCCGGGATCCGCCGCTACTTCCGCACCCACGAGTACGGCAACACCACGCTGGCCGACCTGCTCGACCCGCTGTCGGAGGCCACCGGCCGCGACCTCACCGAGTGGTCGGCGCAGTGGCTGGAGACCAGCCAGGTCAACACCCTGCGCCCGGTGTACGAGCTCACCGACGACGGCCGCTACGCCTCGTTCGCCATCGAGCAGACCGCCGTCCCCGAGCACCCCGTGCTGCGCCGGCACCGGCTGGCCGTGGGCCTCTACGACCGCGGGCCGGACGGGCTGACCCGCACCACCCGGGTGGAGCTGGACGTCGACGGCGAGCGCACCGAGGTCGCCGAGCTGGCCGGGCACCCGGTGGCCGACCTGGTGCTGGTCAACGATGACGACCTCACCTACGCCAAGCTCCGCCTGGACGACCGCTCGCTGGCCACGCTGCGCGAGGCGATCGGCGCGGTCCCCGACTCCCTCGCCCGCGCACTGTGCTGGGCCGCCGCCTGGGACATGACCCGCGACGCCGAGCTGCCCGCCCGCGAGTGGGTGCAGCTGGTGCTGGCCGGCATCGACGCCGAGACCGAGATCAGCGTCGTGCAGTCGCTGCTGGCGCGGGTGCAGTCGGCGCTCACCTCCTACGCCGACCCGGCGTGGGCCGAGACCGGCTGGGCGGCGCTGGCGGACAAGGCGCTGCAGGCGCTGGAGTCGGCCGAGCCGGGCAGCGACGAGCAGCTGCAGTGGTCGCGCACGCTGGCCGCCGCCGCCCGCACCGAGGAGCACGCCGCGGTGCTGCGCGGGCTGCTCGACGGCTCCCGCACCGTCGAGGGGCTGGCCGTCGACGCCGACGCCCGCTGGGCCTTCCTCAACGGCCTGGTCGCCATCGGCGCGGCCGGCGACGCCGAGATCGACGCCGAGGCCGAGCGGGACGCCACCGCCACCGGGGTCCGGCGCGCGGCCACCGCGCGGGCGCTGCGCCCGACCGCGGAGGCCAAGGCGGACGCGTGGCAGCAGGCGTTCCACGACACGTCGGTGCCCAACGCCGTCCACGAGGCGCTGGTCGGCGGCTTCTGGCACCCCGCGCAGCGGGAGCTGACCGCGGAGTACGTGGACCGGTACTTCGCGGAGATCGGGCCGATGTGGGAGCGCCGTCCCGGCGAGATCGCCAAGAACGCGGTGCAGTACCTGTTCCCGCCGGTGGTCGAGGAGCGGACGCTGCAGGCCGCCGACCGGTGGCTCGGCCAGGAGGGGCACCCGGCGCCGCTGCGCCGGCTGGTCTCCGAGGGCCGCGACGGCATCGCCCGCGCGCTGCGCAACCGGGCCCGGGACGCCGCCGAGAGCGCCTGACCCGCTGGACGCGAGAGGCCCAGGACCCGCCGGGTCCTGGGCCTCTCCTCTTCAGCCGTTGTGCCGGCCCCCTGCAGGGCCCCGCCGCGGGCCTGCGAGTGGTGGGGGCAGGGGGTCCTTCGTCAGTGCGTGCGGGCGCTGCGCGGGTGGCCGGCCTGGTCGGACAGCTGCCGCAGGCCGTTGACGATCCCGCCGACGAGGTCGCCGGAGGCGAAGGAGTTCGTCATCGACAGCACCGCCAGCGCGCAGGCCCGGTCGGGCAGCCGGCGGGCGGCCGAGGCGCCGGTGACGACCTCGATGACCCGCTGCCCGGGCGAGACGGCCAGCAGCACCGACTCGGCCGGGTCGCCGCCGCGGGCGTGCAGCTCCTCGGCGCGGATGCGGGTCCGGGGCCCGAGGTCGCCGATCCAGAGCGTGAACCGCAGGCCGGTCTCGCGCGAGGACATGGTGAGCGCCTCGTCGAGCCGCGCCAGCTCGCGGTAGCTGAAGATCGTGTCGTAGCCCTCGTCGGCCCGGTTGGGCGCGGTGTCGACCGTCCCGGTGTCGTGGGCGTCGGCGTCCAAGACGCGGGTCATCGCCGGCCTCCTGAGGCGGTCGCGAGGTGGATGGGGATCACGGGGTGGTCACCAGGTGCCGCGGGCGCCGCCGAGCGGGCCGCCGGCGGACGGGGCCGGGGCACCGGCGGAGACGGCGGTCGCGCCGTGCGAGCCGGCGATCACGTGCGAGCCGGTGGTGGTCCCGTGCCCGCTGTGGCCCCCCTCGAGCGCCGCGGGCTCGCCGTAGAGCGAGGACCCGACGGCCTGCGTGTCGCCGTGGCCGGCGGCGTGCGTCGGGGCGTCCTTCGGCTGCGGCTCGTACCAGACCGGCTCGTGCTCCCAGGGCTGACCCGGCTTGTACCGGACGCCCTGGCGCTTGCGCCCGCCCGGCAGGTAGGTCAGCGCCCACAGGAGGACGAACACCGCCAGCGGAGCCACGAGGAAGACGAGCAGGGTCTCGACGACGGTCACGCCCGGAATCTACCGCCCACGGTGATCACCTATGCGCGCGTGTCCCAGCCCGGCGGGTGGCGGTGCGCCCACGGCCGGGCCTGCTCCAGCTGGGCGGCGAGGGCGATCAGCGTGGCCTCGTCCGCGGGCCGCCCCACGAGCATCGTCCCGACCGGCAGGCCGTCGCCGGTCCAGTGCAGCGGCACGCTGACGGCGGGCTGGCCGGTGACGTTGTAGAGCGCGGTGAACGCCGCGTACCGCTTGTTGCGCTCGAAGTCCTCGGCGCCGTCGCCGTCGGCGTCGAACCAGCCCAGCGGGCGCGGCGTCATCGTCGTCACCGGGGCGACGAGGACGTCGAACCCGTCGGTCGCCTCGACGTAGCGGCGGGCGAACAGCCGCAGCGCGTTGAGCGCCTCCATCGCCGCCTGCGCCGACAGGGCCAGCCCGCGGGCGCGCAGCTCCCGGGTGAGCGGTCGCAGCTCCCCCACCCGGCCCGGCGGCACCGGCAGCGTGGTCCCCGACAGCGACCACACCCTCTCGAAGGCGCCCAGCACCTCCGGGGCGAGCAGGCCGGGCGGGACGTCGACCACCTCGTGCCCGAGGTCGGTGAGCAGCGCGGTGGCGTCGTCGAGGGCCGCGGCGACCTCGGGCTGCAGCACCGCGCCGGGCATCGCCGACTCCAGCGCCCGGCCGATCCGCAGCCGCCCCGGCGGCCGGTCCGCGGCCGCGAGGAACGTCTCCCCCGGCGGCAGCGGCGGCGCCCAGGCGAAGTCACCGGTGACCGGGCCGGCCATCGCGTCGAGCATCGCGGCGGCGTCGCGGACGGTGCGGGCCAGCGGCCCGTTGGTGCCCAGCCCGGTGACGTCGCTGCCCAGCGGCCCGTTGCTGATCCGGCCGCGGGTGGGCTTGATGCCGAACAGCCCGTTGATGCTGGCCGGGATGCGGATGGAGCCGCCGCCGTCGCTGCCGTGGGCGAAGGGCACCATCCCGGCGGCCACGGCCACCGCCGCGCCGCCGCTGGACCCGCCGGCCAGCCGGGTGGGGTCCCACGGGCAGCGGGCGGGGCCGGCGACGTCGTTGTCGGTGTAGCAGGGGTAGCCGAACTCCGGGGTGTTGGTCTTGCCCAGGCTGATCGTCCCGGCGGCGGCGAGCTTGGTGACGACGGCGTCGTCGACCTCGGGCACGAAGTCGGCGAACACCGCGGAGCCGAAGGTGGTGCGCACGCCGGCGGTGTTGTTGAGGTCCTTGATCGCCGTCGGCACGCCGAGCAGGGGCGGCAGGTCGCCGCTGCGCAGCACCCGGGCCTCGGCCTCGGCCGCCGCCGCCAGCGCCCGCTCGGGCGTGACGGTGACGAAGGCGCCCAGGCCGGCGTCGAGGGCCTCGATGCGTGCGAGGGCGGCCTCCACCAGCTCGACGGGGCTGAGCGTCCGGTCCCGGACGGC
The DNA here is from genome assembly GCF_054050455.1 of Geodermatophilus sp. SYSU D00684. Lineage (NCBI taxonomy): Bacteria > Bacillati > Actinomycetota > Actinomycetes > Geodermatophilales > Geodermatophilaceae > Geodermatophilus > Geodermatophilus sp. SYSU D00684. The sequence continues at coordinate 53,445 of NZ_JBJGZI010000002.1, forward strand.
GGCCGCCTGCTCCAGCGCGGTGAGCTCGTGCACCTGCGTTCCGGTCACGGGCGGCGACGCTAGCCCCGCCCGGTAGACACGTCGCCGTGCCCCTCTCCCGCGCGCACGCCGAGGCCCTCGACGACGCCGACCCGCTGGCCGGGTTCCGTGCCCGCTTCGCCGGCGTCGACGACGGCCTGCTCTACCTGGACGGCAACTCGCTGGGCCGGATGCCCGTGGACACCCCGGCGGCGCTGGCGCGGGTGGCCGAGCAGGAGTGGGGCCGCGGGCTGGTCGGCTCGTGGGCGACCTGGATCGACGTCGGCACGCGGGTCGGCGACGTGGTCGGCACCGGCGTCCTCGGCGCCCGGCCCGGTGAGGTGCTGCTCAGCGACTCGACCACCGTCGACCTCTACAAGCTCCTGGTCGCCGCGGCCGACGCCCGCCCGGGTCGGGACGTGCTGGTCTGCTGCGCCGACGACTTCCCCACCGACCGGTACGTCGTCGCCGGGGTCGCCGCCGCGCGCGGGATGACCGTGCGCGAGGTGCCCGCCGACGTCGACGAGGGCCTGGACCCGGCGGTGCTCGCGGTCGCGCTGGACGGGCGGGTCGCCGTCGTGGTGCTGTCCGCGGTCGCCTACCGCTCGGGCGCGCTGGCCGACGTCGCGGCGGTGACGGCGGCGGCCCGCGACGCCGGGGCCCTGGTCGTCTGGGACCTCTCGCACGCGGTGGGCGCGGTGGAGCTGGACCTCACCGCGAGCGGTGTCGACCTCGCCGTCGGGTGCACGTACAAGTACCTGAACGGCGGGCCCGGCGCGCCGGCGTTCCTCTTCGTGCGGCGGGAGCTGCAGGAGACGCTGCGCCAGCCGATCTGGGGCTGGTTCGGCCAGCGCGACCAGTTCGCGATGGGACCGGCCTACGACCCGGTGCCCGACGTCGGGCGGTTCGCCACGGGGACGCCGCCGGTGCTCGCCGCCGCGGCGGTCGAGGTGGGCGCGCGGCTGGTGGCCGAGGCCGGCATCGACCGGCTGGCGGCGAAGGGGCGGGCGCTGACCGGGCTGCTGGTCGACCTCGCCGACGCGCACCTGGCGCCGCACGGCGTGGCGCTGGCCAGTCCGCGCGACCCGGCGCGGCGCGGGTCGCACGTCACGCTCGCCCACCCGCACGCCTGGCAGCTGACCCGGGCGCTGGTCGACCGCGGGGTGGTGCCGGACTTCCGCACGCCCGACCGCGTGCGCCTGGGCGTCGCGCCGCTGTACACGCGGTTCGTCGACGTCTGGGACGCCGCCGACCGGTTCCGCGCCCTGCTCGAGGACGGCGCCTGGGCCGCCTACCCCGAGGAGCGCGCCCGCGTCACCTGAGCACTGCGGCAGAAATGGCCATTTCCGCCGCAGTGCTCACTCGATGTCGGGTGGGACGCCGATCGGGTTGCGGTCGGGGAAGAGACCGGCGGTGACGACGGCGCGGCGCAGCGGCACGAGGAGCTCGGCGAGCCGGTCGCAGCGCGTGTCGCCGAGCAGCCGCCACGGGCCGAGCGCGAGGCGGTCGGTGTCGGCCTCGATCGCGGTCACCATCGCCAGGCCCTCCGCGGACAGCTCGTCACCGTCCAGCCAGCCGCGCCGGGTGAGCTCCTCGGCGGCGGCCGCCCACGCGTCGTCGTCCCAGCCGCGGGCCTTCTGCAGCCACGCGCGGTCGACCCGACCGGCCGCGGCCACCAGCACGTGCGCGCCGGCACCGGACACCTCGCGGCCGAGCAGCGCCGCGTTGTGCCCGTCGCCGCGGTACTCCCGCAGGGTGGTGAGCGCCTGCCACAGCGCCAGGTGCGGCTCGTCCGGCTCGGCCACCGCCGCGTTCGCCGCCGCCAGCGGCCGGCCCGGCAGGTCGACCGCCTCGGCGGCGATGCGCGCGAGCTCCGCGGCCTCCGCGGCATCGGCCGAGGACGCCCACTCCCCCAGCACCCGGCGCACGACGGCGTCGACGGCGGACAGCCGGACCCGCAGCGCCTGCTGCGGCGACACCGCCGACCAGACGCCGGGCACCCGGCGGGCGACGAACGACGGCGCGAAGTTGTAGAAGACCGCCGTCACCACCGCCGGTCCCACCGGGCCGAGCGGCGCGGCGCGCAGCGCGAAGTAGGCGGCCCAGAAGCCGGACAGCCCGGCCTCCTCCGCCGCGGACCGCGCCTCGTCGGCGAAGTAGGTGACCGCGTGGTACGGCTCGCCCAGCGCCCACAGCCGCCGGGCGGTGCCCGCCGACGTCATGCGGAGACGCTCTCCGGCATCCCCAGCCACTCCCGCCAGCGGGGGTCCACGGCGCGCGCGCCCAGCAGCCGCCAGGCCGCGCCGCTCGGGGTCCGCGGCGGGTGCGGCAGCTGCCAGCCCATCTCGGCAAGCGACCGGTCGGCCTTGGTGTGGTTGCACTTCCGGCAGGCGGCCACCACGTTGTCCCACGTGTGCGTGCCGCCGCGGCTGCGCGGGACGACGTGGTCGATGCTCGTGGCCGACCCGCCGCAGTAGACGCAGGTCTGCCCGTCGCGGGTGAACACCGCCCGCCGGGACAGGGGCACCTGCGCGGGGTAGGGCACCCGCACGAAGCGGGTGAGCCGCACGACCACCGGGACGGCGAGGGCCACCCGCTCGGCGTGGACCACCTCCGCGGAGTCGTCCACCGGGACCGCTTTCTCGGCCAGGACCAGGACGATCGCGCGGCGGCTGGAGACCACGCACAGGGGTTCGTAGGTGGCGTTGAGCAGCAGCGTGGCCGACGTCGTGCCGGACGAGGGCACGGGCAGCCGGGGGACGGGAACGGGGTCGCGCCGCGGACCTGGGTGGCCCGCCGGCGACGACCCGGACGCGGAACGCGACACGGATCACCTCCGACGCCCCGGACCGCCGTACCGGGGCGGCCGCACAGGGCTGTGCCCATCCTGCCCTGACCTGGGCCTCCGGCGCGCGGGGGAACCGGTCCCGGGAGGTGCCGGGCTCCTGTCGGCCGCGCCGTTACGGTGGTGCGGGTGCGCTACCCCGACGCCGAGAGACTCGACCTGGTCGAGGACCTGCACGGTCACCGCGTGGCCGACCCCTACCGCTGGCTCGAGGACCCCGACGACCCGCGGACGCAGGCGTGGACCGCCGCCCAGGACGGCCTCACCGCCGACGTCCTCGGCGCCCTCCCCCTGCGGGCCGACCTCGCCGCCCGGCTCGAGCGGCTGGTGCACGCCGGCGCGGTCGGCGTCCCGGTGCACCGCGGCGGGCGCGCCTTCTCCACCCGCCGCGACCCCGGCCAGGAGCACGCCGTCCTGCGGGTGCGCGAGGCCGACGGCAGCGTCCGCGTGCTGGTCGACCCGATGGCGGTCGACCCCTCGGGGACGACGACGCTCGACGCCTGGGCGCCGTCGTGGGAGGGCGACCGGCTGGCCTACCAGCTGTCCACCGGCGGCGACGAGGAGTCACGGCTGCACGTCCTCGACGTCGCCACCGGCGAGCAGCTGGACGGGCCGGTCGACCGGTGCCGCTACTCCCCCGTCGCCTGGCTGCCCGGCGGCGAGGAGCTCTTCTACGTCCGCCGGCTCGCCCCCGGCCAGGTGCCCGCCGGCGAGGAGCAGTTCCACCGCCGCGTGTGGCGCCACCGGGTCGGCGCCGACCCCGACGGCGACGTCCTGGTCCACGGCGAGGGTCTCGACCCGACCAATTACTACGGCGTGCGCACCAGCCGCGACGGCCGCTGGCTGGTCGTCTCCGCGTCGGCCGGCACCGCCCCGCGCGACGACGTCTGGCTGGCCGACCTGGCCGGCGACGGCGCCCTGCGGGAGCTCCAGGTCGGCGTCGACGCGCAGACCGCGGCGTGGGTGGCCCGCGACGGCCGGCTGTGGCTGCTCAGCGACCGCGGCACCCCGCGCTGGCGGCTCGCCGTCGCCGACCCGGCCGACCCGGCCACCTGGGCGGCGGAGGCGTGGGCCGACGTCGTCCCGCAGGCCGAGGACGGCGTGCTGTCCGATGTCGCGCTCGTCGACGGCGCCGACGGCTCGCTGCAGGTGCTCGCCGTCCACTCGGTCGACGCCACCGACCGGCTCTCGGTCTGGGCCGGCGACGGCTCCGGCCGGCTGGCCGAGGTGACCGGCCTGGGCGCCGGCCGCGTCTCCGGCGTCAGCGCCCCGCCGGAGGGCGGGACGACGGCCTGGGTCGGGTACACCGACCACGCGACGCCGCCGTCGGTGCTGCGCTGGGACGCCGCCGCGCCGACGGCCCTCGTCGAGGACGAGCGCGCCCCCGTGGCCGGCGAGGTGCCGGAGGTGACGGTCGTCGAGACGCACGCGACCTCGGCGGACGGCACCCCGGTGCACCTGTTCGTGCTCTCGGCCACCGGCACGCCGGACACCCCGCGGCCGGCCGTGCTCTACGGCTACGGCGGGTTCAACGTCGCGCTCACCCCGTCCTACTCGGCGCAGGCGCTGGCCTGGGTGGCCGCCGGCGGGGTCTGGGCGGTGGCCAACCTGCGCGGCGGCTCCGAGCACGGCGAGGAGTGGCACCGCGCCGGCATGCGCGAGCGCAAGCAGAACGTCTTCGACGACTTCGCCGCGGCCGGCGAGCACCTGGTCGCGCAGGGCTGGACGACGCACCGGCAGCTCGCGGTGATGGGCGGCTCGAACGGCGGCCTGCTCGTGGGCGCCACCCTGACCCAGCGGCCGGACCTGGCCGCGGGCGTGGTCTGCAGCGCGCCGCTGCTGGACATGGTCCGGTACGAGCGCTTCGGCCTGGGCCGCACCTGGAACGACGAGTACGGCACCGCGGAGGACCCGGAGGAGCTCGGCTGGCTGCTCGGCTACTCGCCGTACCACGCCGTCCGGGAGGGCGCCGCCTACCCGGCGACGCTGTTCACGACCTTCGAGTCCGACACCCGCGTCGACCCGCTGCACGCCCGCAAGCTCGCCGCCGCGCTGCAGGCCGCCACGAGCGCCGACGCGCCGGTGCTGCTGCGGCGGGAGACGTCGGTGGGTCACGGCGCCCGGGCGGTCAGCCGCACCGTGGGCCTGGCCGCGGACCAGCTGGCGTTCCTCGCCGCCGCGACCGGCCTGTCCGGGTGGCGCGCGGATCACTCCTGATCCGCCGCTCCGACCTGACACCATGGAGAGTGATGACTGCTCCACCCTCCGTAGTGACCGCCGCTGCTGACAGCGGGCTCGCCGGCACCATGCCCGACTGCGTCTCCGACCCGACGACGCTGTGCGCCAAGGTCTACGAGCTGTTCGGCATCGACTGGCTCGCGAACAACGCCGAGGCGCTGATCGAGAAGCCGGCGAAGATCCTGCTGGTCGTGGTCCTCGCCGCGGTCGTCCGGCTGCTGCTGCACCGGGCGATCCGGCGGCTGACCGACCGCACCGCCACCGGGTCGATGCCGACGATCCTGCGGCCGCTGCGCAACCGCGCGGCCGCCGGCGGCGGCGACCCGCTCGAGCAGGTGGCCGCCCGGCGCACCCAGCGCGCCGAGGCGATCGGGTCGGTGCTGCGCAGCGTCGCCTCGTTCGTGGTCATGGGCATCGCCGTCGTCCTCGTGCTCGGCGAGCTCGGCATCAACCTGGCGCCGATCGTGGCCAGCGCGGGCGTCGTCGGCGTCGCGCTCGGCTTCGGCGCGCAGAACCTGATCAAGGACTTCATCGCCGGGATCGGGATCATCCTCGAGGACCAGTACGGCGTCGGCGACGTCGTCGACCTCGGCGAGGCCAGCGGGACGGTCGAGGCGGTGGGCCTGCGGATCACCCGGCTGCGCGACGTCAACGGCGTCGTCTGGTACGCCCGCAACGGCGAGATCCTGCGCGTGGGCAACAAGAGCCAGGGCTACGCGCAGGTGGTCATCGACATGCCCGTCGCGCACGACACCGACCTCGAGCGGTGCCGCACCGTCATGCAGGAGGTCGCCGACGCGATGTACGCCGAGGACGAGTGGGCCGCGGTGCTGCTGGCCGAGCCCGAGTCCCTCGGCGTCGAGCAGATCCTCTCGGAGGGCGTCTTCATGCGGGTGCAGGTGCGCTCCACCAACGCCGACCAGTGGCGGGTCGGCCGCGAGCTGCGCATGCGGCTCAAGGAGCGGTTCGTCGCCGAGGGCATCAAGACCCCGCCCCCGCTGATCGGCGCGTCCTCCAGCGCCGCGACCGCCGGCGCCCGATGAGCACCGGGGACGGTCGGCGCGCGACGTTCGGCGAGGTCTTCGCCGTCGGCGAGTTCCGGCCGCTGTTCGGCACCTACACGCTGTCGACCATCGGCGACGAGCTCGCGCGGGTCGCGCTGACCGTCCTCGTCTACCAGCGCACCGACTCGCCGCTGCTGGCGGCGTTCACCTTCGCGCTGGGCTTCCTGCCGTGGGCGCTCGGCGGCCCGGTGCTGGCGACCATCGCCGACCGGTTCCCGCGGCACCGGGTGCTGATCGCCAGCGACGTCGTCCGCGCGGTGCTGGTCGCCGGCATGGCGATCCCCGGGACGCCGCTGCCGGTCCTGCTGGCGCTGCTGTTCCTGGTCGCGCTGTGCGCGCCGCCGTTCGAGTCGGCGCGCTCGGCGCTGATGGCCGACGTCCTGGAGGGCGAGCGCTACGCCGTCGCCACCTCGCTGACCAACGTCAGCCTGCAGGTGGCGCAGGTGGTCGGGTTCCTCGCCGCCGGTGGCCTGGTCACCGTGCTCAGCCCCTCGGTGGTGCTGCTCGTCGACGCCGCCACCTTCGCCGTGTCCGCGGTGTGGCTGACCCTCGGGCTGCACCGGCGCCCGGCGCCGACGGAGGAGCTCGCGGCGCCGTCGTCGGTGTGGCGGGACGCCGCCGAGGGGCTGCGGCTGATCGGGGGCAGCCCGCGGCTGGTGGCGATCATCGCGCTGCTGTGGGTCGGCACGCTGTTCGCCAACGCCGCCGAGGGCATCGCCGCCCCGCTGACCGACGAGCTCGGCGAGGGCGCGGTCCAGGTGGGCGTGCTGCTGGCGGCCAACCCGCTCGGGGTCACCGTCGGCGGCCTGGTGGTCGCCCGCCTCCTCGGGACGGCGCGCAGCGACCGGCTGATGCCGGTGCTGGTGGCCCTGTCGCTGGCACCGGTGCTGCTGGCCGGCCTGGTCGCCGCGACCGCGGGCCCCGGCCGGGGCGCGTTCGCCGTCGTCGTCGCGCTGATGTTCGTCGCCGGGCTCGGCGCCTCCTGGACCATCCCGCTCAACGTCGCCTTCGTGCAGGCGGTGCCGCCGGCCTACCGCGGCCGGGCCTTCGGCGTCGCGGTCAGCGGGCTCTACGGCATCCAGGGCGTCGGTGCGCTGGCCGCCGGCCTCGCCGCCGAGGGGCTGCCGCCGAGCGCCGTCGTCGCGCTGGCCGGCGGGATCGGGCTGGTCGCGGTCGTGCCGCCGCTGCTCGCCTACGGCCGCACCCGGGCCCTCGTGGCGGAGGACCGCCCGGCTGCGGGACCATCGGTGTCATGAGCGAGGCGAGCCGGTCCCTGCCGTCGGCGCGGACCTTCTACGAGGAGGTCGGCGGGGAGCCGACCTTCCGGCGGCTCGTCGCCCGCTTCTACGCCGGCGTCAAGGCCGACCCGGTGCTCGCGCCGCTGTACCCCCAGGACGACTGGGAGGGCGCCGAGACCCGCCTGCGGCGCTTCCTCGAGCAGTACTGGGGCGGCCCCACCACCTACTCGCAGGAGCGCGGGCACCCGCGCCTGCGGATGCGGCACGCCCCGTTCGCGATCGGCCCGGCCGAGCGCGACGCGTGGCTGCGGCACATGCGGGACGCCGTCGACACCCTCGACCTCACCGAGGAGCAGGACGCCACCCTGTGGGGCTACCTGCAGATGGCCGCCCGCAGCATGCAGAACCGCTGGCCCGACGACGCGCCCGGCGACCTCTCCCCCGCCTGAACGAGGACCGCCCGCCCCGTCGCCCCCCGCGAGGGGGCCGTTCTCCCACGTCACCTAGGAGCCCGGTGAGTTCCCTCACCCCTGCCCGCCCGTTCCGCCGCGCCGACACCGACTGGTGGCGCGACGCGGTCTTCTACCAGGTCTACATCCGCAGCTTCGCCGACGGCAGCGGCGACGGCGTCGGCGACCTCGCCGGCATCCGCGCCCGGCTGCCGCACCTGGTCGACCTCGGCGTCGACGCGCTGTGGATCACGCCCTTCTACCCCTCGCCGATGGCCGACCACGGCTACGACGTCGCCGACCCGCGCGACGTCGAGCCGGTGTTCGGCGACCTCGCCGAGTTCGACGCGCTGCTGGCCGAGGCGCACGCGGCCGGCATCCGGGTGACCGTCGACCTGGTGCCCAACCACAGCTCGCACCAGCACGAGTGGTTCCAGGCGGCGCTGGCCGCCGGCGCCGGCTCCCCCGAGCGGGCCCGCTACCTGTTCCGCGACGGCCGCGGGCCCGACGGCGCCGAGCCGCCGAACAACTGGCCGTCGGTCTTCGGCGGGCCGGCGTGGTCGCGGGTGCCCGACGGCCAGTGGTACCTGCACATCTTCGCGCCCGAGCAGCCCGACCTGGACTTCACCAACCCCGAGGTGCTCGCCGACCTCGAGGAGACCATGCGGTTCTGGCTCGACCGCGGCGTCGACGGCTTCCGCATCGACGTCGCCCACGGCATGGCCAAGCCCGACGGCCTGCCCGACATGGAGCCCATGGAGGACACCGGGCTGCTCGACGACCACGGCCCGGGCGACCACCGGTTCGACAACGACGGGGTGCACGAGGTGCACCGGCGCATCCGCGCCGTCCTCGACGGCTACCCCGGCACCATGGCCGTCGGCGAGGTGTGGGTCTCCGACGACGACCGGCTGGCCGACTACCTGCGCGCCGACGAGCTGCAGCTGGCGTTCAACTTCAAGCTGCTCACCGCCGAGTGGACGCCCGAGGACCTGCGCGACGCCGTCGTCCACTCGCTGGCCACCGTCGACGGGACCCCGGCGCCGGCCTGCTGGGTGCTGTCCAACCACGACCGGCCCCGGCACGTGACCCGCTACGGCGACGGCGAGACCGGCACCCGGCGGGCGCGGGCCGCGGCGCTGCTGCAGCTCGCGCTGCCCGGCGCGGCCTACGTCTACAACGGCGACGAGCTCGGCATGCCCGACGTCGACCTGCCCGACGAGGTGCTGCAGGACCCGATCTGGGAGCGGTCGGGGCACACCGAGCGCGGCCGCGACGCCTGCCGCGTCCCGGTGCCGTGGTCGGGCACCGAGCCCTCCTACGGCTTCTCCGCGCAGCGGGAGACCTGGCTGCCGATGCCCGAGGGCTGGGGGCCGCTGACCGCCGAGGCGCAGGCCGCGGACGCGTCGTCGGTGCTGTCGCTGTACCGGGCCGCGCTGGCGCTGCGGGCCTCGTCACCGGCCTTCGCCGGCGAGTCGCTGGAGTGGCTGCCCACGCCCGAGGGGTGCCTCGCGTTCCGCCGTCCCGGCGGCCTGGTGTGCCTGCTGAACCTCTCCGCGGAGGCCGTGCCGCTGCCCGAGGGCCGGGTGCTGCTGGCCAGCACCGACGTCGCCGGCGGCGCCCTGCCGACCGACGCCGCCGTCTGGCTGCACGCCTGAGCAGGGCGGGGACGGCGCCCCCCGTCTCGGGAGGCGCCGTCCCCGCACGCGGGTAGCATCGGGCCCGGAACAGAGCGTCACGGGGGGACGCTGACGCCGCGGTCGACCGACCCCGTGTCGGCGGCCCTGTGACGGGGGAGGCGCGCCCGCCCATGACGTTGTTGCAGGTCCAGGGCCTGACGAAGTCCTTCGGGGCCCGTCGTGTCCTGCGGGACGTCTCCTTCGCCCTCGCCGAGGGCGAGATCGTCGGACTCGTCGGCACCAACGGCGCGGGCAAGTCGACCCTCGGCGACGTCATCGCCGGCATCACCCCCGCCGACGCCGGCTCCATGACGCTGCAGGGCCACCCCTACGCGCCGCTGTCCGCCGACGACGCCCGCCACCTCGGCGTCGGCGTCGTCCAGCAGCTGGTGCACATCGACCCGGCGCTCACCGTCGCCCAGGCGGTCTTCCGCGGCACGACCCAGGCCGGGCTGCCGCCGCGGGAGCTGCGCCGGCAGGCGCAGGTGCTGCTCGCCGAGGTCGCCCTCGACGTCGACCCCGACACCCCCGTCGGGGACCTGCCGCACTTCGTGCACGGCCTGGTCGAGATCGCCCGCGTGCTCGCCGAGGACACCCGGCTGGTGGTGCTCGACGAGGTGTCCGCGCCGCTGCTGCCCTCGGAGGTGGGCCGGCTGCACGCCGTCGCCGGCCGGCTGAGCCGGCAGGGCCGCGGCGTCCTCTACATCAGCCACCGGCTGCCCGAGATGCTCGAGGTGGTCGACCGGGTGCTCGTCCTGCGCGACGGGCGGATCGCCCTCGACGCGCCGGCCGACCGGCTGGACCCCGTCCGGCTGGCCGCGGAGACCGTCGGCGAGCCGGTCACGCCGCCGGAGCCCCGGGTGGCCTCGGCGCCGGAGCCCGTGCCGGCCGCGGAGGCCCCCGTGCGCCTGTCGCCGCGGCTGGTGCCCTCCGACGAGGTGGTGCTGCGGGTCCGCAACCTGCGGGTGCCCGGCGCGGTCGAGGGCGTCGACCTGCTGCTGCGCCGCGGCGAGGTGATCGGCCTGACCGGGCACCGGTCCTCCGGCGTCCGCGAGATCGCCGACGCGCTGTCCGGGGAGCTGCCGGCGGTCACCGACGAGCTGCAGCTGTTCGGCGAGGAGCGCTCGCTCGGGCCCTCCGCGGACGCCCCCGGGCTGGAGCTGCCGGTGTACCGCCCGGACGAGGACGCCTACGGCGTGGACCCCGGCGAGACGATCGCCCGGACGATGACCCAGGAGGCCTGGGGCTCGCTGTCGGACCTGCGCAAGGAGATCGCCCAGCTGCGCGGGGTCATCCGGACGGTGCACCGGATGGACGTGAAGACGCTGAGCATCCGCACGGTGTTCGGCGCGCTGTCCGGCGGCGACCAGCACAAGCTGGCGCTCGCCCGGTGGATGTCGGAGTGCGCGCGCGACGTCGTCGTCCTGCACGAGCCCACCCGCGGCCTGGACGTGCGGGCCCGGCGGCAGGTCCGCCAGCTGCTGGACGAGGCGACCGCGCACGGGACGTCGGTCGTCGTCGTGTCGGTGGACCCCGACGAGCTGGCCGAGTGCTGCGACCGGGTCGGCATCGTCGCCGGCGGCCGGGTCGCCCGGTGGATCGACACCGGCGAGCTCGCCGTCGACGCGGTGCGCGACCGCATCGTCGAGGCCGCGACCGCCGCCGCCTGACGAAGGACCTCCCTGCCCCCCACCGTTGAAGGACCCCGTCCTCCTCATCCCTCGCAGGCTCGGGACGAGCCTCTGGACGGGGCCGGCGGCGGGCCCTGCAGGGAGGCCGGCAGGGCGGGATCTCCGTGCTGCTGCGTCGGCACCCTCCCCGGCCCCCGTCCGGGTCGGGTGCCGACGCCGCCGGCTCAGACGCTGACGGTCGCCGCGACCGCGCGCAGCTTGTGCCGCGCCAGCGCCAGGTTGGCGGTCACGCGGTTGAGCACGAGGTAGATGAACAGGCCGGCGTTGCCCTGCCCCTTGAGCACGTTGATCAGGTGGTACTGGCTCTGCAGCGTGATGAGGATGTCCTCGACCTCGTCCTTGAGCTCGAGGTCGTTGATCGTGCGCAGCTTGGCGCGCACGACGTTGGAGTTGCCGGCGGCGGCCACGTTGAGGTCGAAGCCGGGCGTGCCGCCGGACGCGAGGGCCATGCCGCTGTCGATGTCCACGATCGCGGCGCCGTTGGCGCCCTCGATCGCGAGCAGGTCCGCGATGACGTTGTCGAGTGAGGCCATGGGAAGGGCTCCTGTCGTCTCGAGAGGGGGGCGCAGCGACGGGCTGCGCACCGGGCCGGGAGGCGGCCCGGGTCGACCGGACGGACCGGGCGTCTGGGGAGGCACGGCGTCCCTCGGCGGCTCGGCCGCCGGGACGTCGTGTGCCGCACCCGGCGGGGCCGGGGGCGGCGTGGGCCGGGGCGCGGGCCGGGTGACCGGCTCCTCGACAGCGGGGGGCGGGGGCTGCGGCGGGGGTGCTGCCGCAGTGGCCCGGGCGGCGCCGGTGCGCCCGGGCCACGGGTCCTGGTGCGGCTCCCGGGTGGCTTCCGGGGTGGCACTGCGCGGCTCGTGACGCCCCCGCGACCACAGTGCCGCCCACCACCCGGTTGCCATGCAGATCCGCCTGTTCCTCGCCTCCGCCGAAGGCCTCAGCGACCCCAGAAAACACGGCGCGGGCGGCCCCGGCAAACCGGCGGACGTATCTGCAGGTGAGCGGGCGGACACCGACGGCGACGGGATCGGCGGGGGCCCGGACCGCCCACCGGACGGGTCCCGCCCGCCCCTCGGGTACCTTCCGCGGGGACCGCGCGGGCCCGTCCCGCTGCCTGTGGAGGAGACGCCGTGAAGACCCGGGACCTCGCCTACGTCGCCCTCTTCGCCGCGATCATCGCGGCGCTGGGGACCCTGCCGGCGATCAACGTCGGGCCGGTGCCGATCACCGCGCAGACCCTCGGCGTCATGCTGGCCGGCAGCGTCCTGGGCGCCCGCCGCGGCTTCCTCGCGGTCCTGCTGTTCCTGGTCCTGGTGGCGGTCGGGCTGCCGCTGCTGGCCAGCGGCGCCGGCGGCCTGGCGCCCTTCGCCGGCGCCACGGCCGGGTACCTGTTCAGCTGGCCGCTCGCCGCGTTCGTCGTCGGCTGGCTGACCGAGCGGGTCTGGGACCGCTACAACGTCGGCTGGGGCCTGGTGGCCAACGTCGTCGGCGGCATCGTGGTCGTCTACGCCGTCGGTGTCCCGGTGCTCAAGGCCGTGGCCGGCCTGCCGTGGGACACCGCCCTGTGGACCGGCGCCGCCGTCTTCATCCCGGGCGACCTGTTCAAGGCCTTCGTCGCCGCGGCCGTCGCCGACGTCGTCCGGCGCAGCTACCCCGTCATCGACCGTCCCCGCCGGGCGGCCGGCGCCCGGTGAGGCTCCGCCGTCCCGGTCCGGCGCCCGCCGCGGACGACGTCGCGGAGCCGGGGCGCGGCATCGAGCTGCGCGGCGTCGGGCACCGGTACGGCGAGCGGGTGGTGCTCGAGGACCTCGACCTCACCCTGACCGAGCCGCGGGTCGGCGTCATCGGCGCCAACGGCTCGGGCAAGAGCACCTTCGCCCGGCTGCTCAACGGCCTGGTCGTGCCCACCGAGGGGCGGGTGCTGGTCGACGGGCTGGACACCCGCACCCAGGTCCGCGCGGTGCGGCGCCGCGTCGGGTTCGTCTTCCAGGACCCCGACGCGCAGATCGTGCACCCGACGGTCGCCGAGGACGTCGCCTACGGGCTGGAGAACCAGGGCGTCCCGCCGGACGAGCGGGCCGCCCGCGTCGCCGAGGTGCTGGCCCGCTACGGCCTGGCCGGGCACGCCGACCACCCCGCGCACCTGCTGTCGGGCGGGCAGAAGCAGCTGCTGGCCATCTCCGGCGTGCTCGTCATGCGCCCGGCCCGCATCGTGTTCGACGAGCCGACGACGCTGCTGGACCTGGTCAACGCCCGGCGGGTGGCCGAGCTGGTCGCCGGGCTGGAACAGCAGGTCGTCGTCGTCACTCACCAGCTGGACCTGCTGGACGGGTTCGACCGGGTGCTGGTCGTCGACCGCGGCCGGGTGGTGGAGGACGCCGCCCCCGGCCCGGCCGTGGCCGCCTACCGCGCGCTGATGGCCGCCCGGTGACCCTCGCGCTGTACGTCCCGCGGGCCAGCGTCGTCCACCGGCTGCCGGCCGGGGTCAAGCTGCTCGCCCTCGCCGTCCTCGCCGTCGCGCTGTTCTGGCTGCCCGGGCCGGCCGCGGCCGGCGCGGCGCTGGCGGGCGTGCTGGCCGTCGGGCTGCTGGTCGCCCGGCTGCCGGTCGCCGTGCTGGCCCGGCAGGCGCGGGCGGTGGTGTGGTGGGTGCTGGCGCTGCTGGTCGTGCACGCGCTGACCACCGACCTGCGCACCGGCGCGCACGTCGCGCTGCGCCTGCTCGCGCTGGTGCTGGCCGCGGCCGTGGTGACGGCGACGACGCGGGTGAGCGCGATGGTCGCGGTGGTCGAGCGGCTGGCCGCCCCCTTGCGGCTGGTCGGCGTGCGGCCGGCGCGGGTCGGGCTGGTGGTCACCATGGCGCTGCGGTTCATCCCGGTGCTCGTCGAGCGGGCCGACCGCATCCGGGAGGCGCAGGCCGCCCGCGGCGGCTCCCCCCGCGGCCTGCGCGGGCTGCGGACGACGGTCGCCCCGCTGCTGGTGCAGGTCCTGCAGATGGCCCACGACGTGAGCGAGGCGCTCGACGCCCGCGGCGCCGACGACGTCCCGCCCCCGCGCCGCGGCCGGCGCTCCCCCGCTGCGGAGGTCCCGCGATGACCGTCCTCGAGATCTGGACGACCCCGGCCGCCGCCGCGCCCATGCGGCGGGTCCCCACCGCGCGGCTGGTCGCCGGGCGCGGGCTGGAGGGTGACCGCTACGCCCTCGGCGGCGGCACGTGGGCCCGCTACCCGGACCTGGAGAAGCAGCTCACGCTGGTCGACGCCGACGACGTCGCGGCGGTCGCCGCCGAGGCCGGCGTGCCGCTGACGCCCGGGGACACCCGCCGCAACCTGGTCACCACCGGGGTCGACCTGCCCGCGCTGGTGGGCCGCTGGTTCGCCGTCGGCGACGCGCTGCTGTTCGGGATGAAGCGCTGCCCGCCCTGCGCGCACCTCGAGCGGCTCACCGGCGCCCGGCTGGTGAAGGCGATGGTGCACCGCGGCGGGATCAACGCGGCGGTGTTCGCGGGGGCGGAGATCGCCGAGGGCGCCGTCGTCCGGCCGGTACCGGAGGAGGAGGCCGCCCGCCGCGGGGCGCCGACGGGCGCGGACCGGCCGGTGCCGCGGATCGTGGCCGGCTGAGGGTTCAGACCAGCCGGTAGAAGCGGAAGACCTCGTCCCGGACGTCGAGCAGCTGGACGTCGGTGAAGCCCGCCTCGCGCGCGTACCGGCGCAGCGTGGCCGGCCGCATGACGGTGCCGGTCGCGGCCGAGGGCCGGGTGGAGAGCGCGTCGGGCAGGCAGCAGACCAGGCTGTAGCCGTACATCAGCCGCTCGACCTCGTCGCCGGGGGCGGTGAACTCCTCGGCCACGCGCTCGTCCACGACCAGGACCGCGCCGCCGTCCCCGGCCAGCCGCCGCACGGCGGCGAGCACCGCCACCGGGTCGGGCAGGTCGTGCACGCACTCGAAGGCGGTGACGACGTCGTAGGTGCCCGACACCGTCGCGGCGTCGGCGACGGCGAACCGGACCCGGTCGGCGACCCCGGCCTCGGCGGCGTTGCGGCGGGCCGCCTCCACCGACGGCGCGTCGACGTCGAAGCCGTCGACTCTCGCCGCGGGGTCGGCGAGCGCGATGCCGATCGAGGACCAGCCGTGCCCGCAGCCGACGTCGGCGACCCGGCCGCCGCGCCGCAGCGCCGCGTCGACGTCGGGGATCGACGGCAGGTGCTCGCGCCCCAGCGGGCCGAGGAACAGCGGCCGGTTGGCGGCGGCCTGCGCCTCCCGGACGTCGGCGCCCTGCTGCGCCCAGGAGAGGCCGCCACCGGTGCGGTGCGCCTCGGTCAGCGCGTCGGCGTGCCGGCCCGTGGCGACGGCGAAGCGGACCAGCGGCAGCAGGTGGTCGCCGCTCAGGACGTCGAGCAGCGGGGCGCGGTGGCCGGGCGGGAGGGTGAAGCGGCGGGCCTGCGCGTCGCCGGGGCGATCCGGGTCATCGGCGGCGGTGAGGATGCCGGTGACCGCCTGCTGCTCCAGCCACTCGCGCACGTAGCGCTCCGCCGTCCCGGTGCGCCCGGCCAGCTCGGCGGAGGTCAGCGCGCCGCCGTCGGCGAGGGCGCGGTAGTAGCCGAGCCGGTCGCCCAGCGCGATCGCCTGGGCGTCCAGGCAGGCCAGCACGCTGTCGAGCAGGCGTCCGGCGAGGGCGCCGGTGGCCGGGTCGGTGGCGACGGGTACGCGGGTGCCGGTGGTCATCGCGGACCGGCTCCTCTCGGGTGGCCCCGGCCGGTCGGCCGACCGCGCCGGCGGGACGACCCGTGGGCGGGCGCCCGCCGTCCGCCCGCGGGTCGTCCCGCCGGCGCGGAACCCGGCGCGCCCGCGGTCCGTCGTCTGTGTGTGGACACCCTCCGCACGCTGCTGAACCTGGTCTGGCTGGTCCTGCAGGGCTGGCTGCTCGCGCTGGCCTACGCCTTCGCCGGCGTGGTCGCCTGTCTGCTGGTGGTGACCATCCCGTTCGGCATCGCCGCGTTCCGGCTCGCCGGGTTCGTGGTGTGGCCGTTCGGCCGGACGACGGTGCGGGCACCGGGTGCCGGCGTCGCCTCGGCGATCGGGAACCTGCTGTGGTTCCTGATCGCCGGGTGGTGGCTGGCGCTGCTGCACGTGGTCGCCGGGATCGCCTTCTGCGTGACGATCATCGGGATCCCGTTCGGGATCGCGTCGTTCAAGCTGGCCGCCGTCGGACTGTTCCCGCTGGGCAAGCGGGTGGTGGACACCGCTCCCCCGCGCGACTGGATGCACGCCGGCAGCGGCGTGGTGCAGGGCGCGCCCGCCCGCTGACGTCGCCGGGGCTCAGGCCTCCGGCTCGTCGGCCCAGCGGGCGAGGAAGTCCTTCTCGTCCGGGGTGAGCCGGCGCGGCCGGTCGATGGAGAAGTCGAAGGGCACCAGCAGCGTGCTGCCGGTGACGGCGAGCCGCTCGTGGTCGAAGACCTCGTAGTGGCAGGTGAAGGCGGCCGCGCGGACGTCGGACACCCAGATCTGCACGTCCAGGGGCCGGGCGGAGTAGACGACCGGCCGCTTGTAGGCGATCTCGTGGGCGGCGACGACGGTGCCGCGGCGCAGCCCGGTGCGCTCCTCCAGCGACGCCCGCTCGAAGAACAGCGCGACGCGCGCCATCTCGAAGTACTGCAGGTAGACGACGTTGTTGACGTGGCCGTAGGCGTCCATGTCCGACCAGCGCATGGGGACCTGCACCGTGAACCGCACGGTCCGACACCCTGCCGCACGCCTCCCGCGCCCGTCGACCGCGGCTCGTCGCGCCGTGTTCCCGAACCGGGCCGTGTGCACGAACCGCGCCGGGGAGGTCCTCCGGAGCGCGCTGTGTGCACACCGCGCCCGCAGACGCCGACGGCCGGCCGGAGCACGTGCTCCGGCCGGCCGGTGAGGACCCCCCCTCAGCCCTCGCGAGCTCGGGCCGAGCCTCCGGAGGGGGCCGCTAGTCCCGGGTGAGCTTGCGGTAGGTCGCGCGGTGCGGGCGGGCGGCCTCGGGGCCGAGCCGCTCGACCTTGTTCTTCTCGTAGTCGGCGAAGTTGCCCTCGAACCAGAACCACTTGGACTCGCCCTCGTAGGCGAGGATGTGGGTGGCCACGCGGTCGAGGAACCACCGGTCGTGGCTGACCACCACGGCGCAGCCGGGGAACTCCAGCAGCGCCGACTCCAGGCTGGTCAGCGTCTCGACGTCGAGGTCGTTGGTCGGCTCGTCGAGCAGCAGCAGGTTGCCGCCCTGCTTGAGGGTCAGCGCCAGGTTCAGCCGGTTGCGCTCACCGCCGGAGAGGACGCCGGCCGGCTTCTGCTGGTCCGGGCCCTTGAAGCCGAACGCCGCGACGTAGGCCCGCGAGGGCATCTCGACGTTGCCGACCTTGATGTGGTCCAGGCCGTCGGAGACGACCTCCCACAGCGTCTTCTTGGGGTCGATGCCGCTGCGGGTCTGCTCGACGTAGGAGATCTTCACCGTCTCGCCGACCTTGATGTCGCCGTCGTCGGGCTTCTCCTCGCCGACCAGCATCTTGAACAGGGTGGTCTTGCCGGCGCCGTTGGGGCCGACGACGCCGACGATGCCGTTGCGCGGCAGCGTGAAGGACAGGTCGTCGATGAGGATGCGGTCACCGAAGCCCTTGGTGAGGTCGTGGCTCTCGACGACCACGTTGCCCAGCCGCGGGCCCGGCGGGATCTGGATCTCCTCGAAGTCCAGCTTGCGGAACTTGTCGGCCTCGGCCGCCATCTCCTCGTAGCGCTGGAGGCGGGCCTTGCTCTTGGCCTGGCGGGCCTTCGCACCCGACCGCACCCACTCCAGCTCCTCGGCCAGCCGCTTCTGCCGCTTGGCGTCCTTGGCGCCCTCGACCTTGAGGCGGGCGGCCTTGGTCTCCAGGTAGGTGGAGTAGTTGCCCTCGTAGGGGTAGGCCCGGCCGCGGTCGAGCTCGAGGATCCACTGGGCGACGTTGTCGAGGAAGTACCGGTCGTGGGTGACGGCGACGACGGTGCCGGCGTACTTCTCGAGGTGCTGCTCCAGCCACGCCACGCTCTCGGCGTCGAGGTGGTTGGTGGGCTCGTCGAGCAGCAGCAGGTCGGGCGCCTCGAGCAGCAGGCGGCACAGCGCGACGCGGCGGCGCTCACCACCGGACAGGACGCTGACGTCGGCGTCGCCGGGCGGGCAGCGCAGCGCGTCCATCGCCTGCTCGATGCGGGCGTCGAGCTCCCAGCCGTCGTGCTGCTCGATGACCTCCATGAGCTCGCCCTGCTCGGCCAGCAGCGCGTCGAAGTCGGCGTCGGGCTCGCCCATCGCCGCGCTGACCTCCTCGAAGCGGGTCAGCGCGTCGCGCAGCGGCTTGACCGCCTCCTCGACGTTGCCGCGCACGTCGAGCTCCTCGTTGAGCGGCGGCTCCTGCAGCAGGATGCCGACGGTCGCGTCGGCGGCCAGCATCACGTCGCCGTTGGAGGGCTGGTCCAGCCCGGCCATGATCTTGAGGACGGTCGACTTGCCCGCACCGTTGGGGCCGACGACGCCGATCTTGGCGCCGGGCAGGAACGACAGGGTGACGTCGTCGAGGATGACCTTGTCGCCGTGCGCCTTGCGGGCACGGGCCATGGTGTAGATGTACTGAGCCACTGGGCGTTCGAGCCTTCCGTCGGTGCGCGAGGAGGGGCGGGCCGGTGGGTGCTCCGGCCCGGCCCCCGTGCGTTCTCGTCCCCGATCCTCCCAGTTCGCGGCGGCTAGCGGAGAGCCGGTTCCGGCAGGGCGTCGAGTGCCGCACCGGCCGCGGACGAGTCGGGGTCCAGCTCGTACAACGGCTGCACGGGCTCCGGATAGTCCCGCTCGTCGGGGGCGTCGTCGACCGGCTCGGCCGGCGGCGGCGCGGCCGTCGTCCGCCGGGTCTTGCGGAACTCGGCGGTGCCCTTGCTGAGGTCGAAGCCCACGGTCCGGGCCCGGACCCGCGGCCGGCTGTGGCGGCCCGTGTCGTTCTCCCACTCGTCGGTGCGCAGCGTGCCCCGGACGATGACCGGGTCGCCCTTGCTGACGCTGTGCGACACGTTGCCGCTGAGCTCGTTCCAGCACTCGACGTCGACGAAGAACGACGCGCCGTCGACGAAGCTCCCCGCGGTGCCGTCCCAGCGCCGCTCGGTGGAGGCGACGCGGAAGTTGGTGACGGTGCCGCTCTGCGTGCGCACGCGGCTGGGGGACGTGACGACGTTGCCGACGACGGTGATCTCGGTGGTGCTCACGGTGCTCCTCGGGTCCCAGGAGCCGGCACGGTGCCGGTCCGGGCCCGACCCTCGCCCCGCTCGGGCGCCCGTGACGGCGCCGGGAGCGACCTGTGGAGCGCCCGGCGCCTGTGGACGGCGGCCGGCCGGACCGTCACCGGCTCACGCCCGCCGCCGCGGAGGTGTCATCATCGCGGCCGAGCGCCCGTAGCTCAGCGGATAGAGCAGGTGCCTTCTAAGCACTTGGTCGCAGGTTCGATCCCTGCCGGGCGCGCGCCGGTCGCCCGCACTTGCCGCGGGCCGCAAGTCGCTCCGAAGGACGCTGCAAGCGGGCGGCGGGACGGTGCTCCCGAGCACCCGGGGACGGCCCCGGGACCGCACCGAGGAGCGCCCCGTGACCCAGGTCCACGACCCCCGCAACGCCCAGCCGTACGGCCCGCAGGGCCCCTACGCCCCGGCGCCCTTCCCCGCCCCCAACGGCTGGGACGGCCCCGGCTCCGCCCCGGGTGCCCCCTACGGCCAGCAGCCCCCGAGGAAGCGCACCGGCGCCATCGTCGGCAGCGTCCTCGCGGTGCTCGTCGTCGCCGGGCTCGGCGTCGGCGCCCTCTTTCTCCTCGGCGGCACGGTCCTCGACACCGCCGAGGCCGAGCGGCAGATCACCGCCGTCGCGCAGGAGCAGGCCGGCGTCACCGTCACCGACGTCAGCTGCCCCGAGGACGTCGAGCTCGCCGCCGGCACGGTCACCACCTGCACCGCCCAGCTGGAGGGCCAGGAGGTCACCTTCACCGTCGAGCAGACCGACGACGAGGGCAACGTGACCATCGACAGCGACCAGGTCTACGTGCACGTGGCCGACGTCGAGTCCGCGCTGTCCGAGCAGTTCGCCGCGAGCACCGGCCTCGAGGTCGTCTCCACCTGCGACGCCGGCGACCGCACCGTGCTCGTCGCCGAGGACGGCCTGACGCTGGACTGCCAGGTGGCCGCGGCCGACGACCCGTCCGACAGCGCCGTCGTCACCGCCACGCTCGACGCCGAGGGCGACGTCAGCTTCGAGTGACCCGCAGGACGGGAGAGGCCCGGGACCGCACCGCGGTCCCGGGCCTCTCGCGTGCGTCCGTCAGCGCGCGGCGGCGGGCGTCCAGCCCAGCGCCGGCGCGACGTGGCGCGCGACGTTCTCCAGCAGCCGGGCGTTGTACTCGACGCCGAGCATGTTCGGCACCGTGAGCAGCAGGGTGTCGGCCTCGCGGACGGCGGCGTCCTTGGCCAGCTCCTCGGCCACCTGGTCGGGCTCGCCGGCGTAGCTGCGGCCGAAGCGGGCGCGCACGCCCTCCAGCAGCCCGACCTGGTCCGACGAGCGGCGCTCGTCGCCGAAGTAGGCGCGGTCGAGGTCGGACACGATCGGGACCACGCTGCGGCTCACCGACACCCGCGGCGTGCGGTCCCACCCGGCCTCGGCCCAGGCGGCGCGGTAGCGGGCGATCTGCTCGGCCTGCAGCTCGTCGAAGGGCACGCCGGTGTCCTCGGACAGCAGCGTCGAGCTCATGAGGTTCAGCCCCTGGCGGGCGGCCCACTCGCCCGTCGCCCGGGTGCCGGCGCCCCACCAGATCCGGTCGGCCAGGCCCGGCGACTGCGGCTGGATCGCCAGCCGGCCGCGGGCGCCACCGGTCATCCCGGGGTCGGCGTCGACGACGCTCGCGCCCCGGGTCGCGGCGAGGAACAGCGCCGCCTTCTCCCGCGCCAGGTCGGCGTCCGAGGCCCCCTCCGGCGGGACGTAGCCGAACGCCTCGGAGCCGCGCAGCGCCGTCTCCGGTGACCCCCGGCTCACGCCGAGCTGCAGCCGGCCGCCGGCGAGCAGGTCGGTGGCCGCGGCCTCCTCGGCCATGTACAGCGGGTTCTCGTAGCGCATGTCGATGACGCCGGTGCCGAGCTCGATCCGCGAGGTCCGCGCGGCCATGGCGGCCAGCAGCGGGAACGGCGAGGCCAGCTGCCGCGCGAAGTGGTGCACCCGGACGAACGCGCCGTCCAGGCCGAGCTCCTCGGCGGCGACGGCGAGCTCGACGGTCTGCACCAGCGCGTCCCGCGCCGTGCGCACCTCCGAGCCGGGCAGCGGCTGCCAGTGACCGAACGACAGGAACCCGATGCGCTTGCCGACGTCCATGCCCGGCACAGCGCGCGGGCCGGACGCGGGATTCCCCGGCGGTCAGCGCGGCGGCAGCTGCTGGACCGCCCAGCCGTTCCCGTCCGGGTCGCTGAAGAACACGAACGACCCCCAGGGGAGGTGCTGGACCTCGCTGACCTCCACGCCCCGCCCGGTCAGCTCCTTGTGGGCCAGCTCGACGTCGGGGACGACGAGCTGCAGCCCCTGCGCCGCTCCGGGCGGCACGTCGAGCAGGCCGGTGCCGATCGCGATCGAGCACGCCGACCCCGGCGGGGTGAGCTGCACGAACCTGACCTCGTCGCTCACCCGGTGGTCGTGGTCGAGGTGGAACCCGGCGCCCTGGGTGTAGAAGGTGATCGCACGGTCGACGTCGCTGACCGGCACGGCGACCAGCTCGAGCTTCCAGTCCATGACGTGCTCCTCCGCTCGGGGCGCCCACCCTGCTCCCCGGAGGCGTGCGCGGGCACCCCTCCCGGGCGCGGGCGGCGGAGACCCGGGGGGTCCGGACGCCGCGGACCCGGGTGGAGGCGCTGCTCACGGCGACGTCCCACGCGCCCCGGACGACACGGCAGCCTCCCGCCGTGACGGAACGTGAGCGACCGACCACGACTCTCCGTGTGCGGGTTCCGCTGCTCCGGCCGTCCGGTCGGCCACCCTGTCCAGGTGACTCTCAGCGCCCCCCACGTGCCCCGGCCCCGGGCCGACCAGCCCGGCGAGCCGAGCGGTGCACCGGCGGGGACGAGGCTGCGGGCCATCGACACGCTGCTGGCCGACCGCGGCCAGGTGTTCCGCGCCCTGTTCCTCAACTCGCCGGTCCCCAAGGCCCTGGTCGGCCTCGACGGCCACCTGCTCGTCGTCAACGACGCGCTGTGCGCGCTGTCCGGCCGCGGCATCGACGACGTGGTGGGCCGCCACGTCGACCTGCTCGCCCACCCCGACGAGGCCCCCATCCCCGACGGCGACGGCGCTCCCGGTGACGAGGCCGCCCTGGACCCGTGGCTGCGCCGGGACGGCGAGCGCCGCCTGCGCCGCGCCGACGGCACCGAGCTGTGGGTGCAGCAGTCGCACACCGTCGTCCACCGGACCACCGGCGAGCCGCACTTCGTCGTCCTGTCGCTGGTCGACGTCACCGACCGGCGGCGCGCCGAGGAGGACCTGGTCCGCCGGGCCTTCACCGACCAGCTCACCGGGCTGCCCAACCGCCGCGCGCTCACCGACCGGCTCGCCCACGCCCTCGCGCTGTCCCGCCGCCGGGGGCTGCAGGTGGGCCTGGTGCACCTGGACCTCGACCGGTTCCAGGCGGTCAACGACACCCTCGGCACCGAGGCCGGCGACCAGCTGCTCAGCCAGGTCGCCGACCGGCTGCGCTGGAGCACCCGGGTCGAGGACACCGCCGTCCGGCTCGGCGCCGACGAGTTCCTCATCCTCGCCGAGGACGTCGAGGACCTCGACGGGCTGCGGGCGCTGGCCGACCGGCTGCTGTCGGTGCTCGACGACCCGTTCCAGCTGGGCAACCGGGAGATCGTGCTGTCGGCGAGCGTCGGGCTGACCATGGGCTCCGACGTCGCCCCCGACGACCTGCTGCGCCAGGCGCACAGCGCGCTCACCCGCGCCAAGCGGGACGGCAGCCGGGCGCGGATCGAGGTGCACGACGGCGGCCTGACCGAGGACGAGGTCGACCTGCTGCAGCTGGAGACCGACCTGCGCCGGGCGCTGGACGGCGACGAGCTGCGGCTGTTCTACCAGCCGATCGTCTCCCTGGCCGACGAGACGCTGCTCGGCTACGAGGCGCTCATCCGCTGGCAGCACCCCACCCGCGGGCTGCTGCCGCCGGGCGCGTTCCTCGACGCCGCGGAGAACAACCGGCTCACCTCCCGCCTGGGAGCCTGGGTGCTGCGCCAGGCGTGCACCGACGCCGCCGGCTGGCCGGCCGGGCTGCGCGTGCACGTGAACGTCTCCGCCCGGCACCTGGCCGAGGAGGGCTTCAGCGACCTGGTCGCCGCCGCGCTGGAGGAGTCCGGCCTGCCGCCCGAGCGGCTGGAGCTGGAGATCACCGAGTCGACGGCGCTGTTCGCCGCCGAGGCCACGCTGCAGGCGGTGTCGGAGGTGACCGCGCGCGGCGTGACGCTGGCGCTCGACGACTTCGGCACCGGCTACTCGGCGATCACCGCGCTGCACCGGCTGCCGATCCACACCGTGAAGATCGACCGGTCGTTCGTCGCCGACGTCGTCACCCGGCCCTCCACCGCCGCCCTGGTCCAGGGCCTGCTGCAGCTCGGGCAGGGCATGGGCCTGCAGGTGATCGCCGAGGGCATCGAGGACCTCGAGCAGGCCGAGTGGCTGCGCCGGCACGGCTGCGCGATGGCGCAGGGCTACGCGTTCGGCCGGCCCGCGCCGCTGCCCAGCCGCGCCGAGGCGCTCATGGCCGAGGTGCTCGTCGAGCAGGCCGCCGAGGAGGCCGCCGCCGTCCTCGAGGCCGTGACCGGCGAGCTGGAGGCGGTCACCGGCGAGCTGCCCCCGGTGCCGGACCCGGCCGGCGGCGACGGCGTCGACCTGTTCCCGCTGGAGGACGCCGAGGAGCCCCCGGCCTCCCGGCCGTTCCTCGTGGTCGTCGAGGACACCACCACCGACGACGAGCCCGAGGACGACGAGCCCGACGACGGGGACGCGGACCCCGCCTGAGCCCCCCGTGCCCGTCCGCGGAGGTGCACCGTGCACTCCGCGGACGGGCACGCTCAGCCGCGGGGCAGCGCCAGCGGCACCGGCCGCTTCGGGGCCCGGCCGTCGCCGGAGGACCGGCCGCGCAGCCGGCGGGCGATCCACGGCGCGACGAATCCGCGCACCCACGCGGCCTCCTCGGCCACGGCCGCGCGCAGCGCCCGCGGCGGCGCCGGCGGCAGCGGGGTGCGCCACTCGCCGTCGCCGGGGACCGGGACGCCGAGCGCGTCGGCCGCGGCCAGCGCCATCCGCCGGTGCCCCTCGGCGGTGAGGTGGATGCGGTCGCTGTCCCACAGCCGCCAGTCCAGCAGCCAGCGCGCGCCCCACTGGTCGAGGACGACGGCGCCGTGCCGGGCGGCGATCGACCACAGCGAGGCGTTGAACACCGCGACCCGGCCGCGGGTGCGCCGGATGATCGGCGTCAGCCGCGGGTCGACACCGGTGGCCAGCAGCACGTCGGCGCCGTCGGCGCGGAAGCCGGCCACCGCCTCCTCCAGCGCGGCGGCGAGCACGTCGGGGTCGGCGCCGGGGCGGAGCAGGTCGTTGCCGCCGGCGACCAGGCTCACCAGGTCCGGCCGCGCCGCGCGGGCGACCGGGACCTGCTCGGCGAGCACCTGCGGGAGCAGCCGCCCGCGGACGGCGAGGTTGGCGTACTCGACGTCGGCGCCCGGCGAGGCCTCGGCGAGGTGCCCGGCGAGCCGGTCGGCCCAGCCGCGGTACTCGCCGGGGCGGGCCGGCTCGGGGTCGCTGAGCCCCTCGGTGAAGGAGTCGCCGAGGGCGACGTAGCGGCGCCAGGAGCTGCGGGACGGTGCGGGCACGGATCCACTGCAGCACGGTGAGCGAGCACACAGCGCGCCGGGACCCCGGCCGCGGCGACGATCTCGGTCATGCCGACCTCCGTCGCCGCCTCGCTCACCCTCTCCTCGGCCGGCCCGGCCACCGCGTTGCTGCAGGTGGCGGTGGCCGCGCCCGCCACCGAGACGCTGACCGCGCTGTGCGAGGGGCGCCCGCTGGGGGTCGAGGAGCTCCGGGTGGGCGAGGCGCGGGTGCACCGGGTCCGGCTGGAGGCGGGCACCACCGAGGTCACCTACACCGCGACCGCGGAGCGCGGCGGCCCGGGCCGGGCGGTGACGCCGGAGGCGTGGGCGGAGGCGATCCGGCCCAGCCGCTACTGTCCGTCCGACCAGCTCGCGGGGTTCGCCTCCGCCGAGTTCGACCGCTCGCTGCCCCGCGCCGAGCTGGTGGGCGCGGTGTCCGACTGGGTGCACCGCCGGCTGGTCTACGCCGCGGGCACCAGCCGCCCGGTCGACACCGCCGTCGACACGCTGCTGGCCGGGCGCGGCGTGTGCCGCGACTACGCGCACCTCACGGTCACCCTGCTGCGCGCGCTGGAGGTGCCGGCGCGGCTGGTCGCCGTCTACGCGCCGGGGCTGGACCCGATGGACTTCCACGCCGTCGCCGAGGCCGACGTGGACGGGACGTGGTGCGTGGTCGACGCGACGCGGCTGGCGCCGACGTCGTCGCTGGTGCGGATCTGCTCGGGCCGCGACGCCGCCGACACCGCCTTCCTCACCACGCTCGGCGGGGCGCGGTTCCTCGGCATGACCGTCACCGCCGCCGTCGACGGCGACCTGCCCGCGCCGGACGGCGCGCCGTTCCCGCTGCCCTGAGCGCTCAGCCCTCCTCGGGCACCTCGCGCAGCCGCTCCCGGAGGTCGCGCGGGAGCAGCCCGACCATCTCGGCGGGCAGGAACGGCAGGTCCAGCAGCGAGAGCTCGGCCCGGCTGCGCTGCGCGGAGCGGGAGCCCTCGATCCGCACGAGCTGCCCGGCGCCGGGGCGGTAGGAGACGGTCACCCCGTCGCCGGGCTGCAGCCGGCCGCCGAGGACGCCGTCGAACTCCATCGCCGGCCGCCCGGCGCCGATGGTCAGCGCCTCGCCGAGCTCGCGGCCCTCCACCTCGCCGAGGAACCCCAGGTGGCAGAGGTTGACGCCGAGCACCGGCACCGGGCGCGCGCTGACCATCCGCATCGCCCCGGGGATCGTGCCGTCGCCGCCGAGCGCGATCACGCCGTCGCAGGTGCCCGCCAGCTCCTCGGACGCCACTGCGGTGACGCCGGTCAGGGAGAGCCGGGCGACGTCGTCGCGGTCGGCCAGCGGCTGCACCGCGGCGCCGGCGGTCCACCCGGTGACCTGCCGGACCGCGGCGGAGGAGTCCCGCGTGGGGTGCAGGACCAGCCCGAGGCGCCTCCCGGCGCTCAGCCGCGCCAGGTCTCGAGCAGCCGCAGCCAGATCTCGCTGACCGTCGGGTAGGCCGGGACCGCGTGCCACAGCCGCGCGATCGGGACCTCCCCGACGACGGCGATCGTCGCCGCGTGCAGCAGCTCGGCCACCGCCGGGCCGACGAAGGTCATCCCGAGCAGCACCTCGCGCTCGGTGTCGACGACGGCGATCGCGGTCCCCTCGTAGCCGTCGGCGAACAGCGCCGCCCCCGAGACCGAGCCGATCGGGTACTCGACGACGCGGTGCGGCAGGCCCCGCTCCTCGGCCTGGGCGCTGGTCAGGCCGACGCTGGCCACCTGCGGGTCGGTGAACACGACCGAGGGCGTGGCGGCGCGGTCGGCGGTGGCGGTGTGCGGCGACCAGTCCTCCCCGCGCACCTCCTCGCCGCGGGCGCGCGCGACGATCGCCGCGCCGGCCTGGCGGGCCTGGTACTTGCCCATGTGGGTGAGCTGCCGGCGGCCGTTGACGTCGCCGACGCCGTAGAGCCAGGGCAGCCCGCGCACCTGCAGCGTGTCGTCGACGTCGAGGTACTCCCCCGGCTCCAGCCCGACGCTGTCCACGCCGATCGCGGTCGTCCGCGCCCGCCGCCCGACGGCCACGAGCACCTCGTCGCCGCGGACCTCGCCCTCGGCGGTCGTGAGGACCACCTCGTCGTGCTCGCGGCGGGCCGCGCGGACCTCGGCGCCGAGCCGGACGTCGACGCCGCGGTCGCGCAGCGAGGCGAGCACGGCGTCCCCGGCCTGCGGCTCGGCGCCGGGCAGCAGCCGGTCGCCCTGCTGGAGGAGCGTCACACGCGAGCCGAGGGCGTTCCAGGCGGAGGACATCTCGCAGCCGACGTAGCCGCCGCCGACCACCAGCAGCCGGCGCGGGGGCTCCTTGGCGCTGGTGGCCTCGCGCGGGCTCCACGGCTCGACGTCGGCCAGGCCCTCGACCGGCGGCACCGCGGGCTCCGACCCGGTGCAGACGGCGACCGCGTGCCGCGCGGTCAGCCGGGTCTCCCCGCCGTCGGGCCGGGTCACGACGACGGTGCGCTCGCCCTCGAGCCGGGCGGTGCCGCGGACCAGGTCGATGCCCGCGCCCTCGACCCAGCGCACCTGGCCGGCGTCGTCCCAGTGGCCGGCGAATGAGTCACGGCGCTCGAGGGTGGCGGTGACGTCCTGCTCGCCGGTCACCGCGGCCGCCGCACCCTTGACCGCGCGGGCCTCCTCGATGGCCTCGGTGCCGCGCAGCAGCGCCTTGCTCGGCATGCACGCGTAGTACGAGCACTCCCCGCCGACGAGGTGCTCCTCGACGAGCACCGCGGACAGCCCGCCCCGCACGACGACGTCGGCGACGTTCTCCCCGGTCGAGCCGGCCCCCATCACGACGACGTCGTAGGTCTCCTCGTCTGCGCTGCTCACCGCGCCATCCTGGCGGTGTGGTCGACTGGCCGCCATGCCGGTGTCACCCTCCGAGTTCAGCGCCGCCCTGCGGCAGTACGCCGCGGGGGTGGCGCTGCTGACCGTCCGGGACGACATCGACGACGTCGGGACGACGGTCACCTCGGTGATGAGCGTGTCGGCCGACCCGCCGCTGGTCGCCGTCGGGCTGACCGCCGACGGGTACTCCGCCGAGGTGCTGGAGGCCGTGGGCACCTGCGGGCTCACCGTGCTCGCCGCCGGGCAGGCGATCCTCGCCAGCCGGTTCTCCTCCGCCGGGCGGCCCTCGGCGCGGCACCTGCTCGAGTCGGTGCCGTGGTCGCGGGCGGCCGGCAGCGGCGCGATCGTGCTCGACGGCGGCGTCGTCGCGCTGGACTGCCGGCTCGACCGGCTGGTGCCGGCCGGGGACCACGTGCTGGCGCTGCTCGCCGTCGAGGACGTGCCCGTGCTGCGCGAGGACGCCGCGCCCCTGCTCCGGCTGCGCGGCCGCTACGTCGACGCCCCCGGGACTCACTAGGCCCCGGCGGCCGGACCGGGTCTAGTTTCGGGGGCGATGAGCGAGCCCCAGATCCCCGTGCCGTCCGCGCTGCGCCGGGCCCTCGCCCGCGCCGAGCGGGGCGTGACCCTCGACGCCGGCGAGGCCGAGACCCTGCTGTCGGCCCGCGGGCTCGGCGACGGCGAGCCGCTGGACCGCCTGCTCACCGCCGCCTCCCGGGTGCGCGACGCCGGCCTGGCCTCGGCCGGCCGCCCCGGCGTGGTCACCTACAGCCGCAAGGTGTTCATCCCGCTCACCCACCTGTGCCGCGACCGCTGCCACTACTGCACCTTCGTGACCACGCCCGGGCAGTTGCGGGCCCAGGGGAAGGCGCCGTTCCTCTCCCCCGACGAGGTGCTCGACGTCGCCCGGCAGGGCGCCGCGCTGGGCTGCAAGGAGGCGCTGTTCACCCTCGGCGACCGCCCCGAGGACCGCTGGCCCGTCGCCGCCGAGTGGCTGGAGGCGCACGGCTTCGACTCCACCCTGGCCTATCTGCGTGCGATGGCGGTCCGGGTGCTGGAGGAGACCGGGCTGCTGCCGCACCTCAACCCCGGGGTGATGACCTGGGAGGAGGTCCAGCGGCTCAAGCCGGTCGCGGCGTCGATGGGCATGATGCTCGAGACGACGGCGACCCGGCTGTGGTCCGAGCGCGGCGGCCCGCACCACGGCTCCCCCGACAAGGAGCCGGCGGTCCGGCTGCGGGTGCTCGAGGACGCCGGCCGCTCCGCCGTCCCGTTCACCACCGGCGTGCTGCTGGGCATCGGCGAGACGCCGGCCGAGCGGGTCGACGCCGTCCTGCAGATCCGCGCCGCGCACCAGCGGCACGGGCACGTGCAGGAGGTCATCGTCCAGAACTTCCGCGCCAAGCCGCGCACCGCGATGGCCGCGCACGACGACCTCGCGCTGCAGGAGTACGTGGCCGCCGTCGCCGTCACCCGACTGCTGCTCGGCCCGCGGGCGCGGGTGCAGGCGCCGCCGAACCTGTCGGACTCCACCGAGCTCGGGCTGCTGCTGCGGGCCGGCGTCGACGACTGGGGCGGGGTCTCCCCGCTCACGCCCGACCACGTCAACCCCGAGCGGCCCTGGCCCAACACCGACAAGCTCGCCGCGCTCACCGCCGAGGGCGGGTTCACCCTGCGCGAGCGGCTGGCCGCCCAGCCGCGCTACGTGCTCGAGCCCGAGCCGTGGCTGGACCCGCGGGTGCGCCCGCACGTGGCCGCGCTCGCCGGGCCGGACGGGCTCGCCGTCGAGGGCCGGATCCCGGCCGGGCTGCCGTGGCAGGAGCCCGACGAGGCGTGGGTCTCCTCCGGCCGCACCGACCTGCACGTCGAGGTGGACACCGTCGGCCGCACCGGCGACCGGCGCGGCGACTTCGACGCCGTCTACGGCGACTGGGCCGACCTCCGCGCGCGCACCGAGTCCGCCCGCGACGGCTCCTCCACCGCGCTCGCCGTCGGCGACCCCGAGGTGGCCGCCGCGCTGCGCGCCGCCGAGCGCGACCCCGCCGGCCTCACCGACGCCCAGTACCTCGCGCTGCTCGGCGCCGACGGCCCCGACCTCGAGGCGCTGTGCGCCCTGGCCGACGCCGTCCGCCGCGACGTCACGGGCGACGACGTCACCTACGTCGTCAACCGGAACGTCAACTTCACCAACGTCTGCTACACCGGCTGCCGGTTCTGCGCGTTCGCGCAGCGGCGCACCGACGCCGACGCCTACACGCTGTCGCTGTCCGAGGTGGGCGACCGGGTCGACCGCGCCTGGGCCGCCGGCGCCACCGAGATCTGCATGCAGGGCGGCATCCACCCCGACCTGCCGGGCTCCGCCTACCTCGACCTGATCGGCGAGGTGAAGCGCCGCCGGCCGGGGATCCACCTGCACGCGTTCAGCCCCATGGAGATCGTCAACGCCTCGGCGCGGACCGGGCTGTCGTTCGAGGACTTCCTGCTCGCCGCGAAGGAGGCCGGGCTCGACTCGGTCCCCGGCACGGCGGCGGAGATCCTCGACGACGAGGTCCGCTGGGTGCTGACCAAGGGCAAGCTGCCCGCGGCGACCTGGCTGGAGATCATCGGCACCGCGCACCGGGTGGGCATCCCGACGACGTCGACGATGATGTACGGCCACGTCGACACCCCGGCGCACTGGGTGGCGCACCTGCGCACCATCGCCCGCCAGCAGGACGAGACCGGCGGGTTCACCGAGTTCGTGCTGCTGCCCTTCGTGCACCACAACGCGCCGATCTACCTGGCCGGTGTCGCGCGGCCGGGCCCGACGGTGCGGGAGAACCGGGCGGTGCACGCCGTCGCCCGGCTGCTGCTGCACGGCCGCATCCGCAACATCCAGACGTCGTGGGTGAAGCTCGGCGACGCCGGCACCCAGGCGGTGCTGCGGGGCGGCGCCAACGACCTCGGCGGCACGCTGATGGAGGAGACCATCAGCCGGATGGCCGGCAGCGAGAACGGCTCGCTCAAGACGATCGCCGAGCTCGAGGCGATGGCCGCGGCGATCGGCCGGCCCGCGCGGCAGCGCACCACCGAGTACGGCACCCCGTCGGAGGAGCGGCTGCGCACCGCCCGCTCCGAGGCCGGCCGCCGCGCGCTGACCCTCTCGATCACCCCCGTCTGAGCCGCTGGGAGCGATCCCGCGGCTCGGGGCCCGGGGAGGGCCGCCCGTCGGGCTTGCGGTGAGCGCCGACGTCTCCCAGGATCGTCGCCGCACCGTTCGAGGTGCCACGGCCGACAGGTCCCCGCGGGTGCTCGCCGGACGGTCAGGAGGTGCACGGATGGCCGGAGCTGACGACGGCGGTGACGTCACCGCCGAGATCCGCGTGCTCCTCGTCGAGGACCACCCGCACCTGCGCAGGACCCTCGTGGAGGCACTGTCCGAGGAGGACGGCCTCGTCGTCGTCGGCGAGTGCGAGGACGGGTCGCAGGTGGTGGAGGCCGCTGCACGCCTGCGTCCCGACGTCGTGTGCATGGACCTGTCCATGCCGGTGATGGACGGGTTGGCGGCCACGGAGGCGCTGCGCGCCGCTCGACCCGAGGCCCGGGTCGTCGTGCTGACCGCGGAAGCCGGCGAGGCACGGCTCGAGGCCCTCGCCGCCGGGGCCCACGCGCTGGTGCCGAAGGGCACCCGTCTCCACGCGCTGCTCCGCTGCGTGCGCACGGTCGCCGCCGGCGGCACGGGCTGTCCCTACTGCCTGTGACGCCGCGGCGCCCTGTCGACCGTCGTCCTCCCGACGCCTCGGGTGACACCGGGACCACCGGAACGCGCCGGTGGGCCGCCGCGGGAGTCCGCGACGGCCCACCGGGCTCACTGCGTCAGGCCGTCGGGTGGTCGACCACGTACCGCGGCTGGCCCTGGTTGCTGCCGTCGGCCTGGCCGCCGACGTCGTTCACCACGTGCCGGATGATGCCGAGGCCGTCGAGGTGGACGGTCATCACGTGGTGCAGCCGCACGCCCGGCGTCGCCGGCACCTCGAAGCCGCTCTCGGTGGTGATCCCCGGACCGGCGTTGCGCTGGTAGCCGTACACGCCGCCGCCGTGGAGGCGGTGCTGCTGCACGTCGTCGGCGACCTTGTAGCCGGCCCAGCCGAGGGTGCCGTCGGGCTGCTGCCAGTCGGCCTGCGACGGCGGGTCGTAGGGCAGCTCGTTCTGGTAGAGGACCGTCGTCCCCTGCTCGCCGTTCCAGATCGTGTTGTAGGTCTGGAAGTGCTCGACGAACAGGCCGGTCGCGGTGACCCGGTCGCCGTTGATCTCGGCGCCCACGCGGCCGGTGTTGGTCCGCCAGCGGTCGGTGTCGCCGTTGACGCCCTGGGTGAAGCCGGGCTCGACGCCGTGGTCGGCGCGCCACACCCAGGTGTGGTCGATGAGCACGTCGTCGCTGTCGACCACGAGCGCGGTGTCGACCTTGCCCACGTGCGGGCCGCCGACGCGGAAGTAGACGTCCGACAGCGTCGTCGGGTCCGCCGCGCTGGAGGTCCCGCCGTCGCCGTCGGGCTTGCCGACCTGCAGCAGCGCCGGCGACTCGACGGTGCCGGCGTCGACGGTCACGCCGGCCACGACGACGCCGGGGACGTCGGCGACGGTCAGCGGGACCGCCCCGCCGACCGCGGTCAGCGTCGCGTGCCCGATGCCGAGCACCACGGTGCCCGGCCGCTTGACGTCGATGCTGCGCGCGACGTCGTAGACCCCCGGCGTGAGCAGCAGGTGGCCGCCGCGGGCGAGGTGGTTGTTGATCTGCTGCACCGGCGTCGACGGCGTCGCGACGAGGAAGTCGGGAAGGGAGAGCGTGCGGCCCGGCGTGAGCCCGTTGCCCCAGCTGGTGCCGCGTGAGGCTTGCTGCGCCGCGGGCACCCGCACGTTCCAGCGGCCGGCGTCGTCGAGGAAGAGGAACGGCTTCTCCCGGCTGACCGGGGTGGTGTCCAGGGTGGTGTAGGGCGGGTTCGGGAAGCCGGCCTCCGAGGGCGCGCCCTCGACGCCGGAGAAGACCTGGTTCCAGACGCCGTTGGACCAGCCGGCCACCGTGCTGTTGCGGGTCAGCCACTGCTGCTGGGAGCCGCTGATGGTGAAGGGCAGCTGCGAGTCGGCGATGAAGCCGCCGCTGGCGTACTGCGGGCCGGCCGTGCAGTAGTCCATCAGCGACAGGTTGGCGCCGGTGACCGCCACCCGGCGCAGCGAGACGGCCTGCGAAACAGCCCAGAAGTTGGCCGAGGCACGGCAGCCGTCCTGACCGGCGCCGTTGACGTCGATCGTCAGGTTCGACACGGTGCGCCAGAAGTTGTTCAGCGCGATGCAGTTGCTGGTGCCGCCGCCCTCGAGGCAGCGGTTGTAGGTCTCGACCTTGCCGTTGATGACCACGTCGGACGGCGAGTCCCCGAGGCCGGTGACCTCGGTGTAGTAGCCGACCTTGATCTGCAGCGGCTGGGCGTCGGTGCCGTAGACCCCGGGCTCGAAGAGGTAGGCGTAGCGCTCGCTGCCCATCTCGTTGTCCCGCTGCTTCTCCCAGGTGGCGTCGAGGGTCGCCTGGATCCGGCTGACCGGCATGGACGGGTCGAACACGGTGACGTTCACGCCGAGGTCCGGCGCGGTCGGGCTGGTGGCGGGCGGCGGGGCGGCGGAGGCCGCCCCGACCGCGAGGGGCGAGACGGACAGGGCCGTCGTGACGGCGAGCGCGGCGCCGAGACGGCGCCGGCGGGCCGCGGGGAGGGATGCTGGCTGCACGGACGTCCTCATCGTCGAGGGGTGTACGCACGGTGTGACTGCTGTCACGGTGCGCACACAGGTTAGGGGACCGTTCCGTTTCATCCGCCACCACCCCGGACGCCCGCGCAGGTCAGGCGGTCGGCACCGGCTCCCGCGGCGCGGGGACGACGGCGGCGGCCGCCGGCTGCGCGGGGTCGTGCGCGGGCGCGGGCAGCGGGCGGCCGAACAGGAACCCCTGCGCCTGCGAGCAGGCGAGGCCACCGAGGACGGCGTGCTGCTCGCTGGTCTCCACGCCCTCCGCGACCACCTCCAGCCGCAGGTTGTGCGCCAGCTCGATCATGGAGGCCACCAGCGCGGTCGCGCGGACGTCGCCGCCGAGGTCCTGCACGAAGCTGCGGTCGATCTTGAGGACGTCGGCGGGCAGCCGGCGCAGGTAGGACAGGCTCGCGTAGCCGGTGCCGAAGTCGTCGATCGCGATCCGCACGCCGAGCTCCCGGAGCGCGCACAGCTGGCCGGCCACCCGGTCGACGTCGCGCAGCAGCACCCCCTCGGTCACCTCCAGCGTCAGCTGCGCCGCCGGCAGCCCGCTCGCGGCGAGGACGGCGGACACCAGCGCGACGACGTCGTCGTCGGCCAGCTGCCGCGGGGAGAGGTTGACCGCGATGCCGATCGGCCGGCCGGCCTCCGCCGTCCAGGCCGCCGCCTGCCCGACCGCCCGCTCGAGCACCCAGCGGCCGATCTCGACGATCGCGCCGCTCGCCTCGGCCAGCGGCACGAACTCCGCCGGCGGCACCAGTCCCCGCTCCGGGTGGTGCCAGCGGAGCAGCGCCTCGTAGCCCGTGGTGCGGCCGTCGGCGAGGTCGACGGTGGGCTGGTAGTGGACCTCCAGCTGGCCGGCCCGGACCGCGGCGGCGAGGTCCTGCAGCAGGGTGACCTCGTCCTCGGCCGCCTCGGCCATGCCGGGCACGTAGCGGACCAGCCGGTTCTTCCCCAGCGCCTTGGCGCGGTACATGGCCAGGTCGGCGTGGCGCAGCAGCGTGCCGGGCCGCCGGTCCCCGGCGGTCGCGGTGTCGGCGACGCCGATGCTCACGTGCACCGCCAGCGGACGCCCGCCGACGTCGACCGGCTCGGCGAGCGCGGCCAGGACCCGCTCGCCGACCGCCGCCGCCTCGTCGGCGCCGCCGTCGACCACGACGGCGAACTCGTCGCCGCCCAGCCGGCCCACCTCGTCGCCCTCGCGGACGCAGGTCCGCAGCCGGTCGCTCACCGTGGTGAGCAGGACGTCGCCGGCGGCGTGGCCGCGGGTGTCGTTGACGTCCTTGAAGTCGTCCAGGTCCAGGAACAGCACGCTGACCGGGCCGGTGCGGCGGGCCAGCAGCGCGGCGGTGGTCTGCAGCAGGCGGGTGCGGTTGGCCAGCCCCGTGAGCGGGTCGTGCAGCCCCTGCCGCTCGCTGAGCCGCCACGAGGACAGGTGCGCCAGGCTCGCGGCCAGCACGAACCCGCCGTGCACGAGCGCCCACAGCCACGGGTCGCGGTAGGCCGCCTCGTGGTCGAACACCGAGTGCGGGAAGAGCGTCCCGACGGTGCCGTGGTGCCCGATGACGACCACGAGGGCGAGCCCGAAGGGCACCCAGTCCTGGTAGAGCGACACCAGGCCGACGACGACGAAGAAGTGGAAGTGCGCCTCGGTCAGCCCGTCGCAGGCGTGCACGAGCAGCACCGAGGCGGCCAGCAGGCTCCCGGTCACCCCCGCGGCCCGCAGCGTGCGGCCGGCGTTCGGCAGCAGGCTGAACGACAGCGGGTAGGCGACGGCGAGGGCGGCACCGACCGCCGCGGCCGGGGACCAGCCCCGGGCCACCGCGACGACGCCGATCACCACGGCCTGCACCGCGGCCAGCCGCAGCAGCAGCGTGTGCCGCCGCTGCCAGACCTCGTCCGGCAGCGGCCGTCCCTCGGGCAGCGCGCGGCGGAGTCGGCCGATGACGGGGAGCTCCATGGTGCCCCCATCGGCCGCCCATCCGTACCGGATCAGTTCCGCTCCGCGGGGCTCACCCCAGGAGGTGAGGACCGCCACGCCCTGCGCGCCGCGGTGCGCCAGCGCGGCCGGTCCACCTCGGCGGGCAGCGTCCACCAGCTGCCCAGCCACGCGTCGAGCCCCGGCTCGAGACGGGACAGCCCCGCGCCCGGATAGGGCGTCAGTTCCCCCGCCCACAGCCGGCCGTCGTACCGGTAGAGGTCCACCCGCAGCATGTCGAAGCCGGCCGCCGCCGCGGCCGCGGCCGCGAGCAGCTCGGGCAGCCAGGCCGGGCGCGGCAGGTCGGGCCCGGGCGGGTAGCCCCACGTCCAGGGCAGCGGCTCCCAGCCGGCGGTGTACAGGCGCGCCCGGTGGACGTCCCGCCGGCCGGTGTGCACGCCGACCACCCGGGGCACGCCGTGGAACACCAGGACCTTGAGGTCGGTGGGCACCTCCCCGGGCTCCCCGATGTGCTCCTCCACCAGCAGGCCCGGCCGGGCGCAGCGGTAGGCCCACTCCTCGCTGTCGCGCCAGTAGCGCTCGGCGACCCAGCCGGCGGTGCGCGCGGCGAGATCGGCGACGTCGGGCGGCCCCTCCGCCACCAGCACCCGGCGGCACGAGTGGTTGGGCTTGAGCACCCACGCGCCCGGGAGGTCGACGTCGGCCAGCTCCGCGACGTCGCTGCCGGTCCAGTACGTCCGCGGCACCCGCAGCAGATCCGGCGCCCGCCGCGCGAAGTGCTCCTTCATGGCCAGCTTGTCGCAGGTCGGCGCCAGCAGCGGACGGCGATCGCGGGTGATCCGCCGCTGCAGCTTCTCGGTGAAGGTGCGTGCCTCCCCCCACGGCGGCAGCCGGCCGTGGTGCTGCCGGTAGAGCCGGGCACGCCGCAGCGAGGACGGGAGCACACGGCTCCAGGGTGGGGCGGACTCGCTCACGGGCTGTCCCTACCGCGCCGCGCCCCGATCGGAACAGGGCCGTGCGCAACGGGGACGCCGCGCGGGGTAGGGCCGCGAGGTGCGTGCCATCACCTACACCGAGCCCGGCGGCCCCGAGGTCCTGCAGCTGACCGACCGGCCCACCCCCGACCCCGGCCCCGGCGAGGTCCTCGTCCGGCTCGCGCTGGCCGGCGTCAACCCGACCGACTGGAAGTCCCGCACCAAGGCGCAGCCCGGGCCCGGCGGCCAGGTGCCCGGCCAGGACGGCGCCGGCACGGTCGAGGCGGTCGGCCAGGGCGTGGACCCCGCGATCCGCGGCGAGCGGGTCTGGGTGTGGGAGGCGGCCTGGCAGCGCCCCTGGGGGACGGCGGCGGAGTACACCGTCGTGCCCGCCCGCCAGGCGGTGCCCATGGGCCCGAAACCCTCGTTCGAGCTCGGCGCGGCGCTGGGCATCCCGTTCCTCACCGCGCACCGCTGCCTCACCCTCGGCGAGTCCGTGCCCGACCGGATGGGCCCCGGCTCGCTGACCGGGCGCACCGTCCTGGTGCAGGGCGGCGCCGGCGCGGTGGGCAACGCGGCCATCCAGCTGGCGCGCTGGGCCGACGCCACGGTCATCGCCACGGTGAGCAGCCCGCGCAAGGCGCAGCTGACCGCGGCGGCCGGCGCCTCGCACGTCGTCGACTACCGGCAGCAGGACGTCGTCGCCGAGGTCCGCAAGATCGCGCCGAAGGGCGTCGACACGGTCGTGGAGGTGTCGGCGGCCCGCAACGCCGCCGTCGACGCGCAGGTCGTCGGCATGCACGGCGCGGTCGCGGTGTACGCCGACGACGGCGGCGCCGAGGTCACCATCCCGGTGCGCGCGCAGATGGGCACCAACGCCCGCTGGAACTTCGTGCTCGTCTACACGGAGCCCGAGCGGGCCAAGGTCCTCGGCGTCGAGGACGTCAACGCCGCCGTCCTCGACGGCGCGCTGCGGGTGGGCGAGGACGCCGGGCTGCCGCTGCACGTCTTCCCGCTGGCCGAGACCGCGCAGGCGCACCGGGCGGTGCAGGACGGCGCCGTCGGCAAGGTCCTGGTCGACGTGACGGCCTAGGCGCCCGCGAGATCAGCCGACGCCGAGGTCCTTCGCGATGAGCATCCGCTGCACCTCGCTGGTGCCCTCCCCGATCTCGAGGATCTTCGCGTCGCGGTAGAAGCGCCCGACCGGCGTCTCGTTCATGAACCCGTAGCCGCCGTGCACCTGGGTGGCCGCGCGGGCGTTGTCCATCGCGACCTCGGAGCTGTAGAGCTTGGCGATCGAGGCCTCGCGGCGGAACGGCTCGCCGCGCAGCATCTTCTCGGCGGCGCGGTAGTAGGCCAGCCGCGCCGTGGAGGCGCGCACCTCCATGTCGGCGATCATGAACTGGACCGCCTGGTTGCGGCCGATCGGCCGGCCGAAGGCCTCGCGGGTGCCGGCGTAGCGCACCGACTCGTCCACGCAGCCCTGCGCCAGGCCGGTGGCCAGTGCGCTGATGGCCACGCGGCCCTCGTCGAGGATGGACAGGAACTGGGCGTAGCCGCGGCCGCGCTCCCCCACCAGCGAGTCCTCGGGCACGCGGCAGTCGCTGAAGGACAGCTCGCGGGTGTCCGAGGCGTTCCAGCCGACCTTCGAGTACCGCGGGCCCACGGTGAACCCGGGGGTCCCCGACGGGATCGCGATCGCGGAGATCTCCTTGCCGCCGTCGGGCCGGGTCCCGGTGACGGCGGTGACGGTGACCAGCTCGGTGAGGTCGGTGCCGGAGTTGGTGATGAAGGCCTTGGAGCCGTTGACCACCCAGTGGCCGTCCTCCAGGCGCGCGGTGGTGCGGGTGGCGCCGGCGTCGGAGCCGCCGCCGGGCTCGGTGAGGCCGAACGCGGCCAGCGCCTCGCCCGTGCACAGCCGCGGCAGCCAGCGCTTCCTCTGCTCCTCGCTGCCGAACCGGTACAGCGGCATCGCGCCGAGCGAGACGCCGGCCTCCAGCGTGATGGCCACCGAGCTGTCCACCCGGGCCAGCTCCTCGATCGCCACGCACAGGTCGAAGTAGGTCCCGCCCGAGCCGCCGTACTCCTCGGGGAAGGGCAGGCCGAACAGCCCGAGCTCGCCCATCTGCCGCACGATCGCGGTGGGGAACTCGTCGCGCTCGTAGAAGCCGCCGATCTGCGGGGCCACCACCTCGAGCGCGAACTCGCGGACGGTCCGCCGCAGGGCCTCGGTCTCGTCGTCGAGCCGGTAGTCCAGCACGGTGCGCTCCCTGGTGCCGGGGCCGCCGGTGGGGTCCTCCCCGGGGCCCGCCTGCGGCCGCACCGGTCGGCCGGCCGCTCCCCCGCGATGTTAACGACGGTTCACATCGGGGTCCAGACGGCGGCGGTTAGCATCCGCGGCGTGACCGCCAGCCAGCCCGACTCGGCGCTGACGGCCGACGCCGCCCGGCCCTCCCGGCGCGAGCAGATCCTGCGGGCGGCCGCGCAGCTGTTCGCCGAGCGTGGCGCGCGGGCGGTCGGCGTCGACGACGTCGGCGCCGCGGTGGGGGTGACCGGCCCGGCGATCTACCGGCACTTCGCCAGCAAGGACGCGATGCTGGCCGAGATGCTCGAGGGCATCAGCCAGCGGCTGCTGGCCGGCGCGCGCGAGCAGGTCGCCGCCGCCGGTCCCGACCCCGCCGCGCAGCTGCGGGCGCTGATCGCCTTCCAGGTGGACTTCGCGCTGGACAACCCCGCGCTGATCACCGTGCAGGACCGCGACCTCGGCTCGCTGCCGGCGGACGACGCGGCCGCGGTGCGCCGGCTGCAGCGCCGCTACGTCGAGGTGTGGGTGGACGTCCTGGCCCGGCTGCGGCCCGAGGAGGGCACCGACGCCAGCCGCGCCCGCGCGCACGCCGTCTTCGGGCTCGTCAACTCCACGCCGCACAGCGCCGGCCGGCTGCCGCGCGCACGGACGGCCGCGCTGCTCGCCGCCATGGCCGAGGCGGCCGCGACCGCCTGACGCGTCGCCGTCGCGGGGGTCGTCAGTCCGTCGACGGGTCGGGCATCGGCAGGCTCAGGCCGGTGCCGGCGACCAGGTCGAGCTCGGCGGTGCCGCCCTCGCCGGGGCCGGTCCAGGCGGTCTCCACGATGGTGACCACCGGGCCCTGGACGGCGCTGGCGTACTCGGCGCCGGACAGCCCGGCGGGCGCACCCGGGTAGGTCACGCCCTCGCGCAGCAGGTCGCTGACGTTGCCGCTGCCGTTGCGGTCGGTCAGGTCGCGCAGGTCGCGGGCGGCGACGGTGTCGCCCATGTCCACGGTGGCGACCGAGACCACCACGGCCCGGCCGTCGACGTCGGTCGACCACAGCGCCCGCGCCAGGCCGGTGCAGTCGGTCCGCTCGAAGGAGTCGGCGACGTCGCCGTAGGAGTTGCCGACGCAGGTGTCGTCGACCTGCACCCGCTGCAGGACGAACTCCAGGCCGTCGAGGACCGTGCGCTCGCCCGGCTGCGGGCCGGCCTCCTGCGGCTCCGGGGAGGGCGCCGGGGCGCTCGTGCTGGGCGGGGCGGCGGAGGCGTCGCCCCCGCCGCCGGTGAGGCTCACCAGCGCGACCACCGCGACGACCACCACGGCCAGCGCGGCGGCGGCCAGCAGCACCAGCCGGCGGCGCGCGGCCGGCGAGCGGCGGCGCGGCCCCACCAGCGGGATCGGCGGGGACGGCGGGACCGGGACGGGAGCCGCGACCGGCGGCGCGACGGGCGGCGCGGCCTGCGGGGCCTCGTACCCGGCGTCGGTGTCGGCGCGGCCGAACAGCCCGCCGATGCCGCCGGTCTCGTCGGCGACGTCGGCAACGGGGTCGGCAACGGGGCCGGCGGCGGGGACGGCGACCGAGGCGCCGCCCCCGGACTGGACGGCGGGCGTCTCGAACCGCGCGGTGGCCGGGTGCGCCGGGGCGGGCGCGGGTGCGACGGGGCCGGGTGCGACGGGTGCAGGCGCGACGGGTGCAGGCGCGACGGGTGCAGGCGCGACCGGAGCGGCCACCCCGGCGGCCGCCGCGCGCGCCGCGGCCTCCTCGTCCGCCCGGATCGCGGCGGCGGCGACGGCGGCCGCCGCGACCGGGTCGACCAGCGGACCGGCCGGGGCCGGCGGCGGGACTGCCACGGGGGCCGGCGCCGGGGCGGGCGGCGCCGCGGAGGCGGCCGAGGCGGCCATCGCCGCGGGGGCGAGCAGCTCCCGCCGGCGCAGGACGTAGGGCGAGTAGGGGAAGCCCTCGCCGTTGAGCTCCTCGACCGTGGGCCCGCGGCCCTGCAGGCCGAGCGCGGTCAGCGCGGCGCGGACGTCGGCGGTGGTCCACAGCCGCGGGTTGTCCACCCCGGCGTAGCGGGCGGCCCGCGAGATGCCGAGCAGCAGGGAGCGGGGTTCCAGCAGCGCGACCTGGTCGCCGTCGCCGAGGTCGCCGTCGGCGGGGACCAGGCCGGTCAGGTCGCCGGCCAGGACGGTGAGCCGGGCGATGCGGCCGGGCTCGAGCCCGGCCCGGCGCAGCCGGACCGCGGCGTCCATGCCGGCCCGCATGAGGCCGTCCAGCGGCGTCGATCCGCCGCC
Organism: Geodermatophilus sp. SYSU D00684; assembly: GCF_054050455.1. Taxonomy (NCBI): domain Bacteria; kingdom Bacillati; phylum Actinomycetota; class Actinomycetes; order Geodermatophilales; family Geodermatophilaceae; genus Geodermatophilus; species Geodermatophilus sp. SYSU D00684. The sequence goes on from NZ_JBJGZI010000002.1 coordinate 94,735, forward strand.
GGCCAGCTGCAGCACCTCGCCGGGACCGGCGCCCGGGCCGATGGTCCAGGACCCCTCCGGGGTCGCGGTGACGACGCCGGCCTGCCGGACCACCTCGACCACGCGCACGACGGCCAGGCCCTCGGGCACGAAGACCACGGCGTCGGACAGGCGCCGCTCCATGGGGCCGTCGACGACCGGCACCGACGCCACGACGGCGCCCCGGACGGCTCCGCCGCGGTCCCAGCGGGTCAGCTCGGCGAAGAGCGCACGCTCCCCCGCCGTCTGCGGCGGCACGGGCGTCAGGGCCAGCACGTCGTCCTCCGGGGGCGGGTGGGGGTCGGGGGGAGGCCGGGCGCGCGCGAGGGCGCGGGGCGCGGCCCGGGAGCGGGGTCCGGGCGGGCGGCTCCGTCCGACGTTACGTCAGGTGACGGGCCGGTCCCGCGCTCAGCGGGACGGCGCGCCGCCGGCCGGGACCGCGGCGGCCGGGAGGCCCGGCTCGACGGGACGGCGCCAGTCGGCGAACCGGGCGCTGCGGCCGACGACGTCGACCGCCGACCACAGGGCGGTGAACGCCGCGACGACGAGCGCGATCGACCACCAGGACCAGTTCCACGGCGGCAGGACCCCCGCGGCGTCCTGCAGCCGGCCGGCGGCGTAGACGACGACGGCGGTGGCCGGCGCGGCGCTCCAGCCGGGCAGCCCGCGGGTGACCGCGAGGTCGACGCAGACGGCGCCGGCCAGCAGGACCAGCGGCAGCACCGACGGCGGGAAGCCCATCGCCACCAGCCCGGCCCACATCACGGCGCGGTAGGCGAGGTAGGTGCCGGCGACGACCGTCGCGGTCCACCGCAGGCCGACGACCTTGCGCGCCACGACCAGCGAGAGCAGGCCGGCGCAGAGGAGCCACGCCGGGTGCACCCAGGAGGGCACCGGCAGCATGAACATCGTCGGCGTCTGCCCCTGCGAGGCGGCGAAGTCCAGCAGCTGCGGCTCGGCCGTCGTCCGCCCGGCCTCGTAGGCGCGCAGCGACAGGACGCCGTACTCCTGGTGCTGGTTGGGGAAGACGACGTTCTCGACGAGGAACAGCCACAGGCCCAGCGACACGAGCGTGCGGACCCGGCCGGGCGCGGCGTACAGCCACCAGCCGCGGATCGCGCCGGCCAGCATGATCGCCGTCCCGATGTAGAGCAGCGCGTGGCTGGGGCTCCAGCTGGTGATGTCCAGGCCGTTGATCCGGTGGTTGACGATGTCGACCGGGATGGCGACGAGGAAGGTGCCGATCCCCCACTGCATGAGCCGCAGCGCCCGGCGGTCGACGCCGTAGCCGCTGTAGCTGTGGAAGACCACCAGCGCGACGACCACCGCGGTGCCGGCCGAGTTGAGCAGGTGCGGGGGCGCGAGGTCGTCGCGCAGCCACTTGAAGTGCCAGGAGACGTCCCAGGACGAGCCGAGCATCTTGAGCAGGAAGGCCCCGAGCCAGGCGGTGTAGATCCAGCGCAGCTCGGTCTCCCCCGTCGGGCGCCCGGGCCGGCCCGGCGTCGTGTACGCGAGCCACAGCCAGCGCAGCAGCGCGACGGGGTGCCGCAGCCCGGCCGCCAGCGAGCCCGGTGCCGGGGGGACCGCTCGGGCGGGAGCGGCGGGGGCGGGGTGGGGCACGGGAGGACTCCCTGGTCTCGCTGACGGGATGGATCCACCGTAACGGCGCAGGTCGCCGAAGCCGACCCCCCGAGTGGCGCCGGTGTGGCGCATGGAGTAGTGGGCCGACACGCGAGGCGTGCGGGACGGACGGGACGTAGGGTCGGCCGACGTGGCGGACAACGGCGGGCACCTGGTCTGGATCGACTGCGAGATGACCGGGCTGGACCTCACCCGGGACAAGCTCATCGAGGTCGCCGTCGTCGTGACCGACTCGGAGCTGCGGGTCCTCGACCCCGGCCTGGACCTCGTGATCTCCGCCGAGGACGCCGACCTGGAGGACATGGCCGACGTCGTCACCGAGATGCACGCCAAGTCGGGGCTGACCGACGCGGTGCGCGCCTCGACCCTCACCGTGGCCGAGGCCGAGCAGCAGCTGCTCGCCTACGTGAAGCGGTGGGTGCCCGAGCGGCGCACCGCCCCGCTGTGCGGCAACTCGATCGGCACCGACCGCGGCTTCCTCGCCCGCGACATGCCCGAGCTCGACGACCACCTGCACTACCGGATGGTCGACGTCAGCTCGATCAAGGAGCTGGCCCGCCGCTGGTTCCCGCGGGTCTACTTCGCCCAGCCGCCCAAGGGCCTCGCCCACCGCGCCCTGGCCGACATCGTCGAGTCGATCCGCGAGCTGGCCTACTACCGCCGGACGCTGTTCGTCGACGTCCCCGGCCCGTCGACGTCGCAGGCGCAGCGGGCCGCCGGGGAGGTCGTCGCCGGCTTCGCCGACGTGCTCTCCGCGGCCGACGCCACGCCGCCCGCCACGGCCGCGGAGGACGGCACCCCCCCGGCTGCGTCGGGGAGCTGACCGGCTCCGGTATCCTCGTCCCTGCCTCCGGCGCGGGTCCGCGGCCGGGGGGCACGCGGTGGGTGTAGCTCAGCTGGTAGAGCACCAGGTTGTGATCCTGGGTGTCGCGGGTTCGAGCCCCGTCACTCACCCCGCACGCAGAGGCCCTGGCCGGGTTCCCGGCCAGGGCCTCTGCCGTTCCCCGGGAGGGTGCGGAGGCGCGGCCGTCGGGCGAGGATGACCCCAGGAACCGCCGAGGCGAGGAGGTCCCCCGTGCCTGGCACCTCTGCCCCCGATGCCGGACGACGGCACACCGGCACCGGCGACCCCGTCACCGCCGGCTGGGACCGCGACGACGCCGCTGCCGAGCGGGACGCCGACGCCCGCGACCGCGACCGGGACGCCGAGGGCCGCGACGAGCGCGCCCTAGACCGCATGACGGCCGCCGGGCACCGGCACGCGACCGTCGGCCGGGACAGGGCGGCCGACCGGGAGGCCGCCCGCGCCGACCGCGACGCCCAGGAGGCCGACCGCAGGGCCGCGGCCCGTGACCGCGCGGCGGCCGCGGCCGACCGGGACGCGGCGGCCCGCGACCGGGCAGCCGCCCGGATCGACCGGGAGCAGGCCGCGGTCGACCGCGCGCAGGACCGCTGAGCGGGGAGCGGTCAGTCCAGCGTCCCGGTGCGGATGACCTCCTCGGCCACCTGGCGCAGCTTGACGTTGCGGTGGCTGCTGGCGGTCCTGAGCAGGCCGAACGCGGCCTCCTCGTCGACCTTGCGCAGCGCCATGAGGATGCCGATCGCCATGCCGATCCGCCGGTTCGACTCGAGGGCGACGCGCAGGTGCGTCATCTGCTCGTCGGCGACGAGCAGGTTCTTCTCCATGCGGGCGACCTCGTCGGCGGCCCGCTGCAGCGCGGCGGCGACGGCCGCCGAGGTGGAGCCGGGTGAGGGACGCGACCGGCCGTCGGCGCCGGCCGGCGGGCGCTCCGCGGGGGCGTGGTCAACCACGGGTGGTCTCCGTGCGGGCGGGGCGGAGGGGCCGCGTCACCGGGTGCCCGGGGCTGGACACCTGGTCGTTCGCCCGACGGTAGCCGATGCCCCTTCCCTCAGCGTCCGGCGTCCGGTGCGGGCAGCGGCCGGTCCAGCGGGTGGGCGCGCTCGTCGGCCGGCAGCCGGGCGGCCAGGAGGGTGACCGCGGCCAGCAGCGGCGGGGCCAGGCCGGCCACGAGGAACGCCGCCCGCAGGCCGGCGCCCTCGCCCAGCGGCCCGGCGAGGGCCACCGACACGGGCACCAGCGCGCCCGAGACGACGAAGTCGAGGCTGGACACGCGGCCGAGCAGCGCCGGCGGGACGCGGCGCTGCAGCAAGGTGCCCCAGATCGTCATCCCGCCGTGCACCCCGGCGCCGACGAGGACCGCGGCGGCGACCATGACCGGCACCGACGTCGCGGTGCCGAACGCGACCAGCGGCAGGCAGCCGGCGGCCCACAGCAGCACGGTCGTCGTGAGATAGCGGCGCGGCAGGGGCCGCGAGGCGACGACGAGCGAGCTCAGCGCGCCGCCGACGCCGGAGCCGGCGAGCACCAGGGCGTGCTCGACGGGGCCGCCGCCGGCGCGCTCGCGCAGGGCGAACGGCGTCAGGACCTGCAGCGGCCCGGTGGTGACCAGCAGCATCAGCGCCCCGAACAGCAGCGTGGCGAGCAGCCAGCGGGTGCGCACGAGGAAGGCCAGCCCCTCGTGCAGGTCGGCCAGCAGCGCCCGCGCCGGGTGCGCCGGCCCGTCCGCGGCGCGGTGCACGGGCAGCAGCGGCAGCCCGAGGACGCAGACGGTGGCCGCGAGCGAGGTGGCCGCCGTGGCCAGCAGCGCCGCGCCCGGGGAGGCCGCCGCCACCAGCAGCCCGGCCAGCGCGGGGCCGGTGACCTGGTAGAGCAGTGGCCGCATCGCGCCCTCGAGGCCGTTGGCGGCCAGCAGCTGCTCCTCGGGCAGCAGCGCGGGCACCAGCGCCGAGTAGGCCGGGTAGTGCAGGCCGAGCCCCGCCCCGCCGAGCAGCCCGGCGACGGCGAGCAGCGGCAGCGGCAGCGCGCCGGCCACCGACAGCGCCCCGGCGAGGCCCACCGGCACCGCCGCCAGCAGGGTGACCGCGACCAGCAGGTGGCGCTGCGGCACCCGGTCGGCGAGCACCCCGCCGGGCAGCGCCGTCGCCAGCGTCCCGACCGCGGAGGCGCCGGTCACCAGCGACAGCTCCGCCGGGCCGCCGCCGAGGGCCACCACCTGCCAGACGGCCGTCACCGCCCAGGCGCCGTTGGCCACCAGCGACAGGGCCAGGGAGAGCGCCAGCCGGCGGTAGGCCGCCGAGCGCAGCGGCGCCAGCGCCCGCGGGGAGGCGGTCACCGGCCCATGGTGCCCCGCAGCGCGGGCCGCCCTCCCGCCACCCGCCGGAACCACGCCGCCGGGGTTCCGGAAACGCGCATGGACCGGGCCCGGACCGGGCACCGCTCTCCCGTGGGGGACTGGCGGGAACAGCTGGACGGCATGCCCTTGGAGAGCCGGCTCAAGGCCCTGCTCGTGTACGAGCTGACCTCCGACCGGGTGCCCGGGCAGCCGCTGGACGTGACGACGGCGGCGGTGCGGGCCGTCGCGACGGCGGAGGGCCTGGACACCGGCCAGCCGTGGATCGACGCGGCCGCCGCGCGGATCAGCGCGACCCCGGACGGGGCCCCGGGCGCCTGATCCCGGTGTGCCGCCTGTGACGGCAGGGGCGGGTGCGCCGCCCCGATCCGGACACGCACCGGGTGGTGCTGGCCCGCCGCGGCGCCGCCTCGGACCCTGGCGGTATGACCACTGCCTTCTCCTACGGGACCGCGCACGCGGTCGTGATGGTCGGCTCGGTCGGCAGCCCCGAGGGCCTGCAGCCCCGGCAGATCGGTCCGGCGCACGCGACGATCGGCCGGGTCACCGGCCGCAGCCGCAAGTCGCTGTGCGGCGCGTACGTGGCGGTGGACGAGCAGACGGAGTGGCCGCCGGAGGAGTACGAGGAGCACCAGCTCTGCCGGGAGTGCGCGGAGCTGGCCCGCCTCTGAGCGACCCTCAGCCGCCCGCGACCGAGGGCAGCACCTGCACCACCGACCCGGCGGGCACCGGCGTCGCCAGGCCCGCGGAGAAGCGGACGTCGTCGCCGTCGACGTAGACGTTGACGAAGCGGCGCACCTCCCCCGCCTCGTCGCGGATCCGTCGCTCCAGCACCGGGTGGGTGGCCGCCAGGGCGTCGAGCAGGCCGGCCAGCGTCGCGTCGCCCGGGTCCACCAGCAGCCGACGGGACCCGCCGGCCAGGTCGGCCAGCACGCCCGGCAGCAGCACCTCGACGCTCACGGCAGCACCGCCGCGCGGACGCACAGGACGTCGGGCAGGTGCTCGGCCACCGTGGTGAAGGTGTCGCCCTCGTCGGCGCTGGCGTAGACGCAGCCGTCCCGGGTGCCCACGTAGACGCCGGTCGGGTCGCCCTCGTCGACGCACACGGCGTCGCGCAGCACCGAGGTCCAGGACGCGTCGGGCAGCCCCGCGCCCAGCTCGGTCCAGGTGGCGCCGGCGTCGCGGGTCCGGTGCACCCGCAGCCGCCCGTCCGGCGGCACCCGCTCGGCGTCGGCGACCAGCGGCACCACCCAGGCGGTGCCCGGGGTGCGCGGCGAGGCGGCCACCGGGAAGCCGAAGTCGACGGGCAGGCCCTCGGCGATCGAGGTCCAGGACGCGCCGCCGTCGTCGGTGCGGAAGACGCCGAAGTGGTTCTGCGCGTAGAAGCGGTCGGGGTCGCCCGCGTCCGCGGCGACCTTGTGCACGCACTGCCCGTACTCCGGCGACGGGTCGGGCAGGAACGACGCGGTGATGCCGGCGTTGCGCGGCGCCCACGTCGCCCCGCCGTCGTCGCTGGCGTAGACGCCGCCCGCGCTCATGGCCACCAGCACCCGGTCGGTCGTGGGGTCCGGCAGGACGGTGTGCACCGCGCCGCCCCCGCCGCCCGGCTCCCAGGTCGGCCGGTGCGGGTGGTCCCACAGGCCGCGGACCAGCGCGAAGGTGCGGCCGCCGTCGTCGCTGCGCCACAGCGAGTGCGGCTCGCACCCGGCCCACACGACGCCGGGGCGGCCCGCGGTGTCCGGGCGGATCTGCCAGACGCGGGCCAGCGCGGCCCCGGTGTCGGCCGGGAAGCGGATCGCGCCCTGCTCGGTCTCGGTCCACGTGCGGCCGAGGTCGTCGGACCAGGTGACGGTCGGGCCCCAGTGGCCGTACTGGACCCCGGCCAGCACCCGCGGCGCCCCGCCGTCGGAGTCACCGCCCCGGGTGTCGATGCCGACCGCCGCCACCTCCTGCGCGAGCAGGTGCGGCCCGTCCACGGTCCAGGTGCGGCGGCCGTCGTCGCTGCGGGCCAGCCACAGTCCCTTGCGCGTCCCGATGGCGAGCAGGTCGGTCACGGTGCCTCCGCGGCGTCGGCGGGACCCGGCGGGTCCCTCCCGACACGGCAGACGGCGGCCGGCGCCGGAACTGAGCGGTGGGCCCGCTCAGAGGCGCGTGGAGCCCTCCGAGCCCTCGGCGGTCCGGCCGGGCTGCCCGTCGGCGTGCCGGTCGGCGAGGCCCGGGGCCAGCCGCTCGGCCTCCGCCCGCAGCTTGTCCGCCGCCGTGGCGTGCTCCTGGGCCGCCTCGGCCCGCTGGCGGGCCTCCTGCTCGGCCAGGCGCGTGCGCTCCTCGACCTCGGCGCGCTCGCGGCGGGCGCGGGCGGCCTGCTCCTCGGCCAGGGCCTGTTCCTTCTCCGCCTGCACCCCGCGCAGCCGGGCCTCCTCGAGGTGCTCGCGCGCCTGGGCGCGCTGCTGCTCGCGGCGGCGTGCGCCGGCGACCCGGCTGCGCTTGGCCAGCGCGAGCCCGATCAGGGCCAGCACGACGACCGCCACGACGACGATGAGCACGATCAACCAGGTGTCCACGACGCTCTCCCTCCCGAGATCGACTCGGGAGTGCCCTGGTGAGCGCCCCGGGAAACCGAGATCACTTCAGCGCGGACCCCGCCTGCCACTGGTCCCACGGGACCGTCCAGTCCGCGATCGGCGAGGTGAGCGCTCCGGCGTCGGAGTTGACGATCTCGACGACGTCCCCCGGCTGGGAGAACTCGTAGAACCAGCGGGCGTTCTCGTCGGAGAGGTTGATGCAGCCGTGGGAGACGTTCTCCCGGCCCTGCTGCGCCACCGACCACGGGGCGCCGTGCACGAACTCGCCGCTGTCGGACAGCCGCACGGCCCACTTCACCGGCGTGCGGTAGCCCTCGGGGCTGTCGACGGGCACGCCGTAGGTGCTCGAGTCCATGACCCGGTCGGCGTTGAGCTCGGTGACCACGTGCGGGCCGTTGTAGCTCGGGTTGTCCGGGCTGCCGGCGCTCATGGGCCAGTCCTGCACCAGCGTGTCGCCGTCGTAGACCTGCATGCGGTGCGTCGCGACGTCCGCGACGGACACGTGCCGGTCCCCGATGCGGAAGGAGACCGTGCGGTCCTTCTCGCCCCAGACGCCGTCGCCGAGGTCGACGCCGTAGAGGTCGGCCTCGAGGGTCACGTCGGTCTGCGCCGGCCAGTACTGCGAGGGGCGGAAGTGCACCTCGGTGTCGCTGAGCCAGCTCCAGACGCCGTCGGTGGGGGTGGAGCTGGTGACCAGGAGGTGGCTCTCGGCGGCGGCCTTGTCGGCGACCGGCTGCTCGAAGTACACGCGGATCGGCATGCCGACGCCGACCGTCTGGCCGTCCAGCGGGCCGATCGAGGGGGTGGTCACCGTCTCCGGGTCCACGGTGGTGAAGGTGCTGGTCGCCTCTGCCTGCTCGCCGTCGGCGTTCGTCGCGGTGGCGGTGAGCGTGTAGGTGCTGCCGTAGGCGAGGTCCTCGTCCGGCGTCCAGACGTCGGTGCCCTCGGTGTCGCCGTCGGCCACCTGGCCGGGCACGTCCGCGCCGGCCCCGTCGGTGACGGTGACGTCGGCGAGCTCGCCGTCGGCGACGGAGATCTCCACCGGGTCGGCCGGGGCGACGTCGACCGCGCCGTCGGCGGGGGCGAGCTGCAGCTGCGCGGGCGCCGCGTCGGCCGGGGTCGGGGCCGCGGACGACGAGGACGCCGACGACGACCCGCCGTCGTCGCCGCTCTGGCACCCGCTGAGCAGGACCAGCGCTCCCGCCGTGACCAGCGCAGCCATCCGTCGCACCGTGTTGCCCCCTCGTCCCCCGCGGAACCGCGCCCGCACCCGGGCACGGCCGTACCCACCCAGTGTCCACGCGGATCACGGAACCGTGGCGTCCGCCACCCGGGGACCCCCGAGCGGGACGCCGTCGACCGCTGGTATCGTTCTCCCTCGTGACCCGGGCAGCCGGGAGACACGCGCCATTAGCTCAATTGGCAGAGCAGCTGACTCTTAATCAGCGGGTTCGGGGTTCGAGTCCCTGATGGCGCACAGCACACGAGAGCGGCTCCTCCCCGGCGGGAGGGGCCGCTCTCGTCGTCTCAGGGGCCGTCGTCGGGGACCGTCCGCTCGAGCAGTGGGCGCTGGCGCGTCGTGAGCGGGGCGAGCTGCGCGTCGAGGGCCCGGTACGCCTCCCCCCTCCCGCTCGAGGAAGGCGGTCCAGGCGCCCCGGTCCTGCCAGCGGTCGACGGTGAGGAAGCGGCCGCCGTCCCCGCGTCGCGGAACAGCTCCGTGCCGGCGTGCCCGCCGGCCCGCCGGAACAGCCGCGCCCAGTCCCCGTCCGCCCCGCAGGCCGCGACGAACCGCTCCACGGCCGCTGGGGCGACGTCGTACTCCCAGATCCGCACGGACACGCCGGCGCGGCCCGCCGCTCAGCCCAGCCGCAGCCCGTGCTCGGCCAGCGCCTCGTCGAGGATGCGCAGCGCCCTCGGGCCGACGCCGTGGAGCCCGGCGAGCGCCGCCCGCGGGACGCCGTCCAGCGAGGACAGGTCCGGGTACCCGGCCTGCTGCAGGGCGCGGGTGGCCGGCGCGCCGATCCGGGGCAGCTCGTCGAGCGGCGTCACGCCCGGGACCGTAGCGGCCCCGGGCGGGCCGGGTCAGCCGCGGACGGCGCGCACCACCCGGCGGACGCCGAGCACCGCGGCCCCGGCGCCGGCCAGCCACGGCCCGGCGACGACCACCGGGTCGAGCAGCTGGTGCCGGACGTCCGAGCGCCCGCGGCGCGAGCGCAGGCCGCCCCGGGTGAACTCGGTCCGCAGGCCGGTGGCGGGCACGTCGGGCCGGGCGGAGGCGAACGACCGCAGGTGGTGCTCCCAGGCGTCGACGCGGTCGCCGACGACCAGCAGCAGCCAGTGCGCGAGCCGGCCCTCGCTGAAGCGGGCGTACGCGAACCGGCGGATCGTCCCGGACAGGCCGCGCAGCGGCTGCGCGGTGCCGAACACCGGCGTCACGAAGGCGTGCTCGATCGACCGCTCCCGGCCCTCGCTGCCGGGCTGGCGCTCGGGGAAGTCCCAGTGGGCGCCGGTGTCGGCCGGGTACTGCAGCTTCGGGTACGAGGGCCGGTCGGCCGGGTCGAGGTCGGCGCCCCACCCGGGGATGCGGGCCCGCAGCTCCTCGCGGCTCGGCGTCGGGGTGCGCTTGTCGCGGACGTACGCGCTCGGGATGTCGGACTCGGTCATGGTCGCCCCTCAGGCCGCGTCGGGCAGGATCAGCGGCTTGATGCAGCCGTCGAGCTTGCTGGAGAACACGTGGTAGGCCTCCGCGATGTGCTCCAGCGGGAAGCGGTGGGTGACCACCTCGCGCGGGGTCAGGTGGCCGTTGCGGACGTGCTCGAACATCCGCGGCCACTGCCGCTTCACCGGCGTCTGGTTCATCCGCAGCGTGAGCCCCTTGTTGAGCGCGTCGCCGAACTTCACCGCGTTGGGGATCGGCCCGTAGGCGCCGACCACGGACACCGTGCCGCCCTTGCGCACGCCGTCGATCGCCCAGTTGAGCGCGACCGGCGACCCGCCCTGCAGCTTCAGCTTCGTCCCGGTGACGTGCTGGAGGAAATTGCCGTCGGCCTCCGCGCCGACCGCCTCGATGACGACGTCGGCGCCCAGGTGGTCGGTCTGCTTCTTCATCTCGACGACGACGTCGTCGTGCTCGTCGTAGTCGATCGTCTCGGCGTGGGCCATGGTCCGCGCCTTCTCCAGCCGCTCCCGCAGGTGGTCGACGACGATCACCCGGCCGGCGCCCATGAGCCACGCCGACTGCGCGGCGACCAGCCCGACCGGCCCCGCGCCGAGCACGACCACGGTGTCCCCCTCGGCGATCTCGCCGAGCTGGGCGCCGAAGTAGCCGGTGGCCGCGGCGTCGGTCATGACGACGGCGTCCTCGTCGTGCATCCACTCGGGGATCCGCACCGGGCCGACGTCGGCGAACGGGACGCGGACGTACTGCGACTGCCCGCCGTCGTAGCCGCCGGTGGTGTGCGAGTAGCCGTAGATGCCGCCGACCGCCGTCGCGTTCGGGTTGACGTTGTGGCAGTTGGAGTACAGGCCGCGGGCGCAGAACCAGCACGACCCGCAGAAGACGTTGAACGGCACCATCACCCGGTCGCCGACCTGCAGGTTCCGCACCGACGGGCCGACCTGCTCGACGACGCCGATGAACTCGTGGCCGAACGTGTGGCCGATCCGGGTGTCCGGCATCAGGCCGTGGTAGAGGTGCAGGTCGGAGCCGCAGATCGCGGCCAGGGTGACCCGGACGATCGCGTCGTTCGGGTGCTCGATCGACGGGACGTCCTTGTCCTCGACACGGACCTTGTACGGCCCGCGGTAGACCATCGCGCGCACGCAGCGCCCCTCTCCTCGTGCCGGGCCCTGCACACCGGCGCTGCCGCAGCCGTGCCCGGCACCCGGCGGCCGGAAACGGCCTCGGGCGTCCGGACGGGACGCGGACCGCTCAGGCGGTCGTCGGGTCGGGCGCCCGGGCGGCGCCCCGGGACCGCCTCCGCTCCGTGGCACGGGTGACGTCGTCGAGCAGCCGGCGCAGGTCCGCGGCGTGCTCGCCGAGGTCCTCCTCCAGGCCGGCGAGGACGGCGCCGGCGTCGCGGGCGAGTCGCCGGCCGGCGGTGGTCAGGCGGACCAGGCGCCCGCGGGACCGGGCGGGGTCGGCGACCGTCTCGACCAGGCCCAGGCGGACCAGGCCGGCGACGAGGTCCTGCTGGGCCTGGCGGGTGGTGCCCAGCCGCCTCGCCAGCTCCGCCGGGGCGGTCCCGTCCGGCTCGAGGAAGGCGAAGACGAGGGACTGCGCCGCCGACAGCCGCGGCCACCCGCGGGCCGCGAGCTCGTCCCGGAGGACGGCGTCGAAGGACCGGCCCGCCTGCAGCAGCAGGTAGGCCAGCGGCAGCTCCTCCCCCCGTTGCACGGACGTCAGGTTACCTGACATCCTGTTGTCAGGGGACCTGACAGGGAGGTCGGAGTGCGCATCGTGGTGTTCGGGGCGGCGGGCGGCGTCGGCCGCCACGCCGTGCGGCTGGCGGCCGAGCGCGGGCACACGGTGGTCGCCGTGGCCCGCCGGGCGACGGGCCTGCCGGGGGTCGTCGAGTGCCCCGGGGACGTCCGCGACGCCGCCCTGGTGGGCGGGGCGGTGCGCGGGGCCGACGCCGTCCTGTGGTGCGTCGGGGTCACCCGGTCGTCGGGCGGGGACGTCGGCCGGACGGCGCTGCCCGGGGTGGTCGCGGCCATGCGCGCGGCCGGGGTGCGGCGGTTCGTCGGGATCTCCGGCGCGGGGGCGGACCTGCCCGGCGACCGCAAGGGACGCGGCGCCCGCCTCGTCTCGGGCCTGACCCACCGGCTGGCGCGGGACGTCGTCGAGGACAAGGAAGGCGAGTACCGGGTGCTCGCCGGCTCGGACCTGGACTGGACCCAGGTGCGCCCGCCGCGCCTGGCCGAGCGGCCGGGCACCGGCCGGTACCGGCTGACGACCGAGGCGCCGGGGTTGCGCGCGGCTCCGTTGGCGAAGGCCGACGCCGCCCTCGCCCTGGTGGAGCTCGCCGAGGGGCGGGACCGGCTATCGGCGGCACCGTTCGTCGTGGCCGGCGACCGGTGACCGTGCTCGTCGCCGGGGCCACCGGCACGGTCGGCAGCGAGGTCGTCCGCCGGCTGGCCGGCCGCGGGGCCGACGTCCGGGCCGGCGCGCGCCACCCGGAGCGGGCGGCTCCCGCGCTCCCGGCCGGCGTGCCCGCCGTCCGGCTCGACCTGGAGGACCCCACCTCGTGGCCGGCCGCCCTCGACGGCGTCGAGGCGCTATTCCTGCTCCGCCCGCCGGACGTCGCCCGGGTCGGACGTCTGCAGCCCTTCCTCGACGCGGTCGTCGCCGCCGGGGTGCGGCGGGTCGTCGTGCTGTCGGTGCAGGCCGCCGGGCGCAACCCGCTGCTCCCCCACCGGGCGCTGGAGAGGCGGGTGGAGGCCACCGGCCTGGCCTGGACCCACCTGCGCCCGGCCAACTTCTTCCAGAACCTGCTCACCGTGCACCGCGAGGAGATCCGGGACCGGTCGCGGATCTCGGTGCCGGCCGGGAACGGGCGGACCGCCCACGTCGACGTCCGCGACCTCGCCGAGGTGGCCGCCACGGCGCTGACGGAGCCGGGCCACGAGGGGCGGGCCTACGAACTGACCGGCCGGGAGGCGCCGACCTTCGCCGAGATCGCGGCGACCCTGTCGGCGGTGCTGGGCCGCCCGGTCGTCTACCCGCGGCCGGGCGCGGTCGCCTTCGTGCGCGAGCAGCTGGCCGAGGGCAGACCTGCCGGGCTGGTGCTGGTCATGACCCTGCTGTTCACGACCACCCGGCTGGGGCTGGCCGCGCGCACCACCGACGACCTCCCCCGCCTGCTGGGCCGGGAGCCGACTCCCCTGCGCCGGTTCGTCGAGGACCACGCCGACGCCTGGCGCCCGGAAACCGGTTGAGCCCGTCCCCAGCATGGAGGGCATGACGACCGCCCCCGTGCTCGAGCCGGTGCACCGTCCGGAGGACGGCGAGCTCGTCGGCCACCTGACCGCCGCCGACGGCCGGGACGGGTGGACCGCGCACGCCGTCCCCGGCATGCCGTTGCGGCACTTCCCCACCCGCGAGCAGGCCGTCGCCTTCCTGCGCGAGCGCGGCCTGGCGCTGCTCGCCGGGCGCTGGACCTACACGCCCGAACGCGGCGAGCCGCGCACCGCGTGGCTGGTCGAGGCCCGGCCCGGGGCGGTGGTCGTCCGGTTCGGGTACGACCCGGCGTCGGTGCCGCTGGCCGGCGCGGACCTCGGCCGGCTCACCCCGGCATAGCGGCGGCCCGGGGCGCGTTCCGCGGGCGTGAGCAGCCCGCGGGACGTCGACGTCGTGGTCATCGGCGCGGGCCAGGCCGGCCTGTCCGCCGCGTACCACCTGGCCCGCCAGGGCTTCCCGCCCGGCAGCGGCTTCGTCGTCCTCGACGGCGACGCCGCGCCCGGCGGGGCGTGGCAGCACCGCTGGCCCTCGCTGACCCTGGCGACCACCCACCGGGTGCACGAGCTGCCGGGCCTGCCGTTCGCGCCGGCGTCGGAGGACCTGCCCGCCGCCGAGGCGGTGCCGGCCTACTTCGCCGAGTACGAGCGGCGCTTCGCCCTGCCCGTGCAGCGGCCGGTGCGGGTGTCCGCGGTGCGCCGCACCGGCGACGGGCGGTTCCTGGTCGAGGCGCCCGAGGGGACCTGGCGGGCCCGCGGCGTGGTCAACGCCACCGGCACCTGGACGCGGCCGTTCGTGCCGCGCTACCCGGGCCAGGAGACCTTCCGCGGCCGGCAGCTGCACACCGTCGGCTACCGCGGCGCGGAGGAGTTCGCCGGGCGGTCGGTCGTGGTCGTCGGCGGCGGCGCCTCGGCGGTGCAGCTGCTCGGCGAGATCGCGCCGGTCGCCCGCACCACCTGGGTGACCCGCCGCCCGCCGGTCTGGCGCGAGGGCCTCTTCGGGGAGGAGCAGGGCCGGGAGGCGGTGGCCCGCGTCGAGGCCGCGGTGCGCGCCGGCCGGATGCCCGGCAGCGTCGTCGGCACGACCGGGCTGGTGGTCACCCCCTGGGTGCGCCGCGCCCTGGACGACGGCGTCCTCACCCGCCTGCCGGTGTTCGACCGGATCACCCCCGACGGCGTCGCGTGGGACGACGGCCGCACGGTCGCCGCCGCCGTCATCCTGTGGGCCACCGGCTTCCGCGCCGCGGTCGGCCACCTGGCCCCGCTGCGGCTGCGCACCCGCGACGGCGTCGTCCGGCTCGACGGCACCTCCGCCGTCGACGAGCCGCGGCTGCAGCTGGTCGGCTACGGACCCAGCGCGAGCACGATCGGCGCCAACCGGGCCGGCCGGACGGCGGCGGTGACCCTGCGCCGGCTGCTCGCCGCGGACCTGCCCCGCAGCGCCTGACCGGGGGCGTCCCCCAGCACCGGATGGGGGACGGTCCAGGGTCGGGCCGGGGGTCCTCCCCGATGTGCCGGGCACCCCGCTGCCGAGAGCCTTCCCGGCATGACCTCGCAGCCCTCCCCTCCCCCGGCGGTGACCCCGTGATCGTCGCCAGCGGACTCACCAAGCGCTACGGCGACCGGGTCGCCGTCGACCGCGTCTCCTTCACCGTCCGCCCGGGCCGGGTGACCGGCTTCCTCGGCCCCAACGGCGCCGGCAAGTCGACGACGATGCGGATGGTCATCGGCCTGGACCGGCCCACCGAGGGCTCGGTCACCGTCGACGGCATCCGGTACCTCGACTGCCCCGCCCCGCTGCGCGCGGTCGGCGCGCTGCTCGAGGCCCGCGCGCTGCACCCGGGCCGCACCGCCTGGGCGCACCTGCGCTGGATGGCCGCCTCCAACGGCATCCGCGCCGCGCGCGTCGACGAGGTGCTCGGCCTGGTCGGCCTGGAGGCGGTGGCCGGGCAGCGCGTCGGCCGGTTCTCCCTCGGCATGGGCCAGCGGCTGGGCATCGCTGCCGCGCTGCTCGGCGACCCGCCGGTCGTCGTCCTCGACGAGCCGGTCAACGGGCTGGACCCCGAGGGCATCCGCTGGGTGCGCACCCTGGCCCGCGACCTCGCCGCCGAGGGCCGCACGGTGCTGGTGTCCAGCCACCTCATGGCCGAGATGGCGCTGACCGCCGACCACCTCGTCGTCATCGGCCGCGGCCGGGTGCTCGCCGACTGCCCGACGGCGGACTTCATCGCCGAGCACGCAGCCTCCTACGTGCGCGTCCGCACGCCCCGGCCCGCCGACCTCGCCGAGCTCCTGCGGCGCGCCGGCGCCGACGTCACCCGCGACGGCGACGAGCTGCGCGTCCAGGGCGTCGACGCCGCCGCCACCGGGGAGCTCGCCGCCGGCGCCGGCCTGGTGCTGCACGAGCTGGGCCTCGTCCGGTCCTCCCTCGAGGACGCCTTCATGACCCTGACCGCCGGCAGCGTCGAGTACGCCGCCGCCCGCCCCGCCGAGGTGACCCGGTGACCGCATCCACCCTGGCCGCGCCCCGCGCGTCCTCCCCCGCCCCGGTCGCGACCGCCGGGCTGCCCCGCGCCCTGCACGCCGAGTGGATCAAGCTGTGGTCGGTGCGCTCCACCGGCTGGTCGGTCGCCGCGATGGTCGCCCTCGGCGCCGGGCTCACCACGCTGGTGTGCGCGCTGGTCGCCCCCGACCTCGCCGCCGGCGAGACCGGCGAGCCGGTCGGCGCGTTCATCACCTGGGGGCTGCTGTTCGCCCAGGTGACCGCCGTCGTCCTCGGCGCGCTCGTCGTCACCGCCGAGTACGGCACCGGGATGATCCGCGCGACGCTGGCCGCTACCCCGCGCCGCGGGACCGTGCTCGTGGCCAAGGCGGTCGTGCTCAGCGCCGTCCTGTTCGTCGCCGGGGTGGTCACCGCGACGCTCGGCTGGCTCGGCGGCAACGCGTTCCTGTCCGCGGAGGGCATCGGCCTGTCCCTCGGCGACGACGGGGTGCTGCGCTCCCTGCTCGGCAGCGGCCTCTACATGGCCGGCCTCGGGCTGTTCGCGATGGCCGTCGGGCTGCTGGTCCGCTCCACCGCCGCCGCGGTGTCGGTGGTGCTCGCGCTGGTGTTCCTCGTCGGCAACCTGGTGATGCTGCTGCCCGGCGCCCTCGGCGAGTGGCTGACCAAGCTGATGCCGGGCAACGCGGGCTCGCGGATCGCGATGCCGGAGTCGTTCAACCCGCTGCTGCTCGAGCCGTGGGCCGGGTTCGCCGTCTTCGCCGCCGAGGTCGCGGTCGTCCTCGCCGTCGCGGCCGTGGCCTTCACCCGCCGCGACGCGTGACGAAGGACCCCTCTGCCCCCCACGCCTCGCGAGCCCGGCGCGGGACCCTGCAGAGGGGCCGGGGCTCCGGCCCGCCCCCTCCGTCCGGACGGAGGGGGCGGGCTGGCACCGTGGAGGGGTGACCTCCCCCGATCCCGCCGCCCTGGGGCGCGAGCGCGCCGACCTGCTGCTGACCCGCCTCGAGGCCGGTGACGACGCCGGCGCCGACACCCTGCTGGCCGAGGTCGACGAGGTGCGCGACCTGGTCTACGTCGGCGCGGCGCTCACCGCGCGGGCCCGGGCCGAGGGACGCGCACTGCCGCCGGCACAGCGGGCGCAGGCCAACACCCGGCAGCTGCGGCTCGGGGCGGTCCGGGACGCCGCCCGCACCGACGTCGCCGCGCTGCGGCAGTGGCTGCGCCGCTCCGGCGAGGAGCTGCTGCTCATCCGCTCGCTGCAGGCGGCGGCCGACCGCGTCTCCTGACCCCCGCGGTCAGACCGCGGCCGGGACCGCCGCGGTGCGCGGCTCGAGGTGCACCCCGGCGATCGTGCAGCGCACCGAGCCGCCGGCCAGCTCGACCGTCGGGACGGCGACCGGCAGCAGCCGGGCCGACGCCTCGATCGTCCGGCGCTGGCCGGCGTCCAGGCTCGCCGCGGCCCGTGCGGACAGCGCGAGCACCGGGCCGTCGGCGCCCTGCACCTCGATGGCGTTGCCGGCGAACTCCCCGACCTGCCGCGCGGTGAGCGGGACGACGGCGCGCCCGGTCGCCTCCAGCCGGGCGACGAGCTCCGCCCGCTCGGCCGCCGACGGCAGCAGCTCCAGCCCGGCCAGCGCGTACTCGCCGGCCACGCTCATCATCACGTTGGTGTGGTAGACCGCCCGGCCGGCCGCGTCGACGGCGTCGAAGACCACCGGCTCGTAGCCGAAGCCGCGGCAGAAGCGGTCCAGCGCCCAGGGGTCGACCCGCAGCGACCGCGCGACGTAGGCCGTGCGCGCCGCGTGGTCGAGCACCATCGCGCCGGTGCCCTCGAGGTAGCGGCCGTCGTGCTCCAGGCCGGAGAGGTCGACCACCTCGTGCACCCGGTAGGCCGCCTTGAGGAACTCGACGACGTCGCCGCGCCGCTCCCCGCGCCGGTTGGCCGCGTACATCGGGAACAGCGCGACCCGGCCGTCGGCGTGGGTGGACAGCCAGTTGTTCGGGAAGACGCTGTCGGGCCGGCCGGGCTCGGGGTCGTCGAACAGGTGCACCGTGACGCCCGCGGCGGTGAGCGCCTCGGCCAGCCGGGTGACCTCGTCGTGGGCGCGCCGCGCGAGCACGCCCGGGTCCTCGCGGACGACGGGCACCTGGAAGGCGTTGTCCCCGAGCGTCAGCGGGTTGGGCGAGAAGGCGTGCGGGCGGACGAGGACGACGGCCGAGGGGGCCTGGGCTGCGGCCCCGGGCGTCACGAGGGGATCGGCGTGAACGCCGCGACCATCCCGAACAGGTCCTTGGGGTCGTCCGGCTCGGCGACCAGGTCGATGTCGTCGACCCACGGCGTGCCGGCGACCGCGTCGCGCACGTAGCGCAGCGCCGACAGGTCCTCGATCGCGAACCCGACGGAGTCGAACAGCGTCACCTGGGCGGCCGAGGTGCGTCCGGCCGCCCGGCCGGTGAGCACCTGCCACAGCTCGGTGACCGGGAAGTCGGCCGGCATCGCCTGGATCTCGCCCTCGATGCGGGTCTGCGGCGGGAACTCGACGAACACCTCGACGTCCTCGCGCAGCAGGATCGTGGGGTCGAGCTCGGTCTTGCCCGGGCAGTCGCCGCCGATGGCGTTGAGGTGCACGCCCGGCTCGATCCAGTCGGCCTGCAGCACGGTGGCCCGGGCCTTGTCGGCCGTGCAGGTGGTGACGACGTCCGCGCCGCGCACCGCCTCCCGGCCGGAGGACGCCACGGTCACGTCGAAGCCCAGCGGCTCCAGGTTGCGGACCAGCTTGGCCATCGCGGCGGGGTCGGTGTCCCAGACCGTGACGTCGTTGATGCCGAGCGCCCCGCGCATGCCCAGGGCCTGGAACTCCGACTGGCTGCCGGCGCCGATGAGCGCCAGGCGCCGGGAGTCCGGCCGGGCCAGGAGGCGGGCGACCATCGCCGACGTCGCCGCCGTCCGCAGCGCGGTCAGCAGGGTCATCTCGGCGAGGAAGACCGGGTAGCCGTTGGAGACGTCGGCCAGCGCCCCGAAGGCGCTCACCGTCTGGAAGCCGCGCGCCGGGTTGCTCGGGTGCCCGTTGACGTACTTGAAGGCGTAGGTCTCGCCGTCGCTGGTCGGCATCAGCTCGATCACGCCCCAGGGCGTGTGGCTGCCGACGCGGGCGATCTTGTCGAAGGACTCCCACCGGCGGAAGTCGTCCTCGATGTAGCGGGACATCCCGGCGATGATCCGCTCCGGCCCGGTCTCGGCCGTCCAGCGGACCATGTTGCGCACGTCGACGAACGCGGTCATGCCGGAACCGTATTGCTGGGCGATCTGCACACACAATGAGCGAAGGGCGCGCGTTGTGCCCAGACACCGACCACTTCAGCAAGATCAGCTGTACGTTCTGCGCATGGCCGACCTCAGTGACCTCGACCGCCGCCTGCTCTCGGCGCTGCGCGAGGACGGCCGCGCGCCGGTGGCCGAGCTGGCCCGCCGGCTCGGGGTCACCCGGGCCACGGTGACCAGCCACCTGGACCGGCTCGTGGCCGAGGACGTCATCGTCGGGTTCACCGTCCGGGTGCGGGACGAGGCCGCCGCCGGCGGGGTCCGGGCGGTGTCGCTGGTCGAGGTGGAGGGCCGCTCCACCGACGACGTCATCCGGCGGCTGCGCGGCTTCCCGGAGATCGAGTCGATGCACTCGACCAACGGCGCCTGGGACCTCGTCGCCGAGCACCGCACCACCGACCTCGTGGAGTTCGACCGGCTGCTCAACCGCATCCGGTCGGTGCCCGGGGTGATCAACAGCCAGACGAGCCTGCTGCTGACCTCCGTCCTGCGCTGAGGCCCGGGCACGCCCGGGCCCCAGCGCAGCGGTCTCAGGCCCCCGTCAGGGACACGTACGGGAGCGTCACCGGCGCCCCGCGCGTCCAGTCGAGGACGTCGGCCTGCGTGCTGCCCGGCGGCACCAGGACGTCGAGGGCGTTCGGGTCCCCCGTGTCGGTGTCGCGGGCCGCGGTGGCGTCGGTCCACTCCCCCGCGCCGCCGCCGAAGCGGTACTCCTGGATCCACGACATGCCGCGCTCGGGCGCGGACCGCCAGTAGCCCAGGTCGTAGACCGGCCGGACGTTGCCGACCCCCTCGCCGGTGCCGTCGGCGTGGCTCGCCATGACCAGCGCGTACTCGGCGCCCGCCAGGTCGAGGTCGCCCAGGGCCGAGCGCGGCACCGAGACCACGACCTGCCGGCTCTCCGGGATGGCGGTCAGCGTCGCCCCGCTGACGGTGGCCCCGGCCGCGTCCCGCACCCCGAGGTCGGTGAACCCGTCCGCGGTGACCACGAGGTCGTAGGGCGCGGCGAGCGCGGCGTTGGTGCCGGGCAGCGCCGGCACCGTCCCCTCGCCGTCCCCGGCACGGACGTACACGTCGAACCGCTGCACCGAGATCTGGTTGCCGCCCCACGGGTTGGTGACCTCGCCGTCCAGGGTCACGACGAAGTTCACCTGCGGCCCGTCGTCGTACACGCCGAAGCGGGTCACGTCGAAGGCGCCGGGCACGAAGGCGGCGTTGGTCGGGTAGACGTAGCTGCCGGGGCCGTGGTCGTCACCGGCCGGGTCGTCGACCACGCCGACCGGCGTCCCGACGGCGGTGGAGACGACGGTGCGCCGGACGACGCTCGTGCCGCCGTCCTCCCCGACCGCGACGACGGTGACCGTGTTGCGGCCGGTCGACACCGGCACCGTGGCGGTGAAGGCGCCGTCGACGACCTGCGCCGCCACCGTCTCCCCGCCGGTGGCGACGTGGACCTCCGCGCCGTCGGTCGTGCCGGTGACCTCGACCCGGCCGGCGTCGGTCCGGGTGCCGTCGGCCGGGGCCGTGACGGTGAGCGCGGGCCCCTCGGGCAGGGCGCCGCCGGCGTACCGGTCGGCGACGAGGGCCGGCGTCTCGACCGGCCGGCCGGCGTCGATGGACACCGCCAGCCGCACGAACTGCGCCATCGACCAGGCCAGCGGCGTCGCCGACCCGGTGCCCTCGCCGAAGCGGAAGCCGGCGGCGTCGGGCCGGTCCCAGACCTGCTCGGGGATCATGAGGCCCTCGTTGGCCGCGCCGGCCATGGTGCGCAGGAAGGCGTCGGCGCTCCGTCCGGCCGCGAGCTCGTACTCGCCGCGCTCCCCGCTCAGCAGCGGCCACAGCCGCCCGACGCCGGTGCCGTCGTACGGGCTGCCGTCGGCCTTCTCGCCGTAGCCGTCGAAGCCGTAGCGGTACCACATCGGCCCGTGCGGGGTGTCCACGCGGATCTCGTCCAGCTCGGGCAGCGAGGCCAGGACGCTGGGGTCGTCGGCCGACCGGACGCCGAGGCGCACCAGCTCGAGGAAGCCGGCGTCGACCACCTCCCGCTCGGGGTGCCACCCGCCGCCGTTGTTGATCTCCACCCAGTCGTCGCCGTCCGGGTTCCCGTTGGCGTCGATGCGGACGAAGTAGCGGCCGTCGCCGTAGGGGCCGGTCGTGGTGAACGTCCAGTCCTCGAGCCGGCGCTGCCAGTCGTCGGCCACGCCGGTGTAGAGGGCCGCGGAGGCCTCGTCGCCGTTGCGCCGGGCGGTCTCCGCCGCGGTCACCAGGCCGGCGATCTCGGCGGCGATGGTCGAGGGCGAGTAGCCGCCCTCCTCCTCCCACCGCTCCTGCGGCGTCGACGGGCCCCGGGCGACCAGGAAGTCGGCCGACCTCTTCACGTGCTCCCACGTGTCGGCGTCGAACCGGCCGAGCTGCCCGGCGAGGACGAGCGGCAGTGCGACCTCGTCCAGCTGCAGGCTGCCCCAGTACGGCGTCCCGTCGAGCAGGGTGTTCTGCGGGAACGAGCCGTCGGGCCGCTGCTGGACGTCGAACAGGTAGTCCAGCGACCGGTGGGCCGCGGCCTCGTCGCCGGCGGCCAGCTGCGCCGTCGCGACCTGGTAGAGGTCGCGGGCCCACACCAGGTGGTAGCCGCCGACGCCGGACTCGTCCGCGTCGATCGCCTGGCCCCACGGCACGGTGAGCGAGGCGATGTTCGCGCCCGGGTAGGTCTTGTCCTCGTGCGCCTTGAGCGTCATCAGCGCGACGTCGTACTGCGTCCGCAGCTGCGGGTCACCGGCCACGCTGGCGGGAGCGGCGTCGAGCGAGGCGAGGTAGCCGGCCCAGCCCTCCTCGTAGGCGTCGCGGACCGCGGGGAACGCCCGGCGCAGGGACGCCCGGGCGGTGGTGAGGGCGTCGGTGCCGGAGGGGCCGAAGCCGAGGGCGATCGTGGCCCGGAGCGTGCGGCTGGTGCCCTGGGTCGCCAGCTGGCCGACCTGGACGACGTTCCCGTCCGGCGACGAGCCGTACGTCCGGTCCAGCCGGTGGTCGTCGCGCAGGTCGGTCCAGCCGTCGCTGACCCCGGAGAAGCCGGTGGAGACCCGGGCGAACGCCGGGGAGGCGACCAGCGCCGAGGCGACGGGGGTGTCCCCGCCGGTGTCCTCGGCGACGAGCGCGCTGCCGACCGTCGAGCCGCTGTCGTGCAGGCCGCTGTTGGCCAGGGACGGGTTGTAGAGGACGTAGGCCGTGTACCGGCCGCCGTCGAGGCTGTCGACGCGGACGTCGACGAGCACGGTCGACCGGGCCGGGTCGGTGACGTAGCTCTTGGTGATCCGGTAGCGGCCGTCCCGGTCGGTGCTGACCTGCTGGTAGCTCAGCGCCCGCGGGTCGGCCAGGACCACCTCGTGCGTGGTGGCGTCCCGCTCCAGCTCGGTGAACGTGCTGCCGTCGGTGACCACGAGCTGCAGGTCCTGGACGTTGGCGACGTCGACGCGCGGGTAGTAGACCTCGCTCATCAGGCCGTCGACCAGCGTGTACCAGACCTTCGACTCCTCGGTGACCGCCGTGCCGACGCCGACCTTGGCGCCGCTGGTCCAGCTGGACCCGCCGCCGGGTGCCCCGGGGGCGACGTCCGGGGCGGCGTGCGCCGGTGCGGCGCCGAGGACGCCGGCCGCGAGGACCGCGGCGACGCCCGAGCCGAGGGACCTCCTGCGGAACGGGGTCGGGCCCCGCCGTGGACTCCGGCCGGAGCCGGGGATGGGGAGCAGCACGCGCTGACCTCTCTGTCAGGGTGTGATCGGCAGGACACGCACCGTAGGGGGCGCGTCCGGAGAGGTCAAAGCGCGCGCGGCACCCGGGTCGCCGTCCGGGCCAGCGGCAGCCCGGCCAGCAGGACGCCGGCGACGAGCACGTAGGTCCAGGGCAGCCCGACGCCGGCCGCGACCAGCCCCAGGACCAGCGCGCCGATCGCCGTCCCCGCGTCGAACGAGGCGTTCCACAGCGCGCTCGCCGCGGTCGAGCCGCCCTCCCCGGCGCGGGCGAAGGCGGTGACCAGCGTGAGGTTCTGCACCGCGCCGTAGCCCGCCCCGAAGACCGCCGCACCGATCAGCACGACGGCGTCGCCGGTGACCAGGCCGAGCGCGACGGCGGCCAGCCCGACCGCGCCCGCGACCAGGGCGGCGGGCAGCAGCCGGCGGCTGCCGAGCCGGTCGGCCAGCAGCCCCGCCCGCCAGCGGGTGAGCGCGCCGGTGATGCCGAACACGAGCAGCGCGGCGGTGGCGAGGACGCCGTCGGGGCGCTCGATGGGCAGGAAGGTGACCACGCCGCCGCCGGCGAGGGTGACCAGGAGCAGCACCGCCGACGGCGCCAGCGCGGCGCGGGCCGCGGCGCGCGAGGACGTGCCGGCGCCGCCCTCCCAGTGCACCGAGCGGGCCAGCCCGGGCACCAGGGGCAGCGCGAGCACCGGGGACGCGGCCAGCCACGCCAGCCAGCCCGGGTGCCCGTCGAGCACCAGCGCCACCCCGGCCGGCACCGCCACCAGGTTGGGCACCGCGATCGCCAGCCCGTAGAGCCCGATCGACTCGCCGCGGCGCTCGGGCGGCGCCACCTGCGCGGCCAGCATCGCGCCGAGCACGGTGAGCACCGCGAAGCCCGCGCCGCGCACCGCGGACACCGCCGACAGCCACGGGACGCCGTCGCCGAGGGCGTACAGCGGCGAGGGCGCGCCCAGGGCCAGCAGGCCGGCGGCGAGGACCGGGCCCAGGCCGAACCGCGCGGTCAGCGCGGGGACGACCGACTGCACCGCGATGGTCACCGCCAGGAAGACCGCGGTCACCACGCCGGCGGTGTCGGCCGACGCCCCGCCCGCCACCGCGTACGCCGGCAGCGAGGCCAGGGTCAGGCAGTAGCTGGCGAAGCCGAGGGTCGTCGCCCCCACCAGCGCCCGCATCGCCGGCAGCCGCCACAGCGACACCCGGTCCGTCGTCCCCCTGCTCACACCGCTCCCCTCCGCGGGCGTCGTCGCCCGGCCGCCCAGCATGACCGGGGAACCGGCGGCTCCCGGCAGCGGGTGGACCGGTCTCAGCCCAGGCCGGCGTCCCGCGCGCGGGCGACGGCGGCCGCGCGGTCGGGGACCTGGAGCTTGGTGAGCACCGCGGAGACGTGGTTGCGCACCGTCTTGTCCGACAGCGAGAGCCGGCGGGCGATCTGGCCGGTGGGGAGCCCGGCGGCGAGCAGCTCGAGCACCTCCCGCTCCCGGCCGGTGAGCTCCGGGAACGCCGGTGCGCGGGCGACCGGCCCGGTCAGGGCGTCCACGACCCGCCGGGCCACCGCTCCCCCGTAGACGGCGTCACCGTCGGCGACGGCGAGCACGGCCCGCACGATCTCCCCGGCATCGGCGCCCTTCAGCAGGTAGCCGCGGGCACCGGCGCGCAGCGCGCCGAAGAGGGAGGCGTCGTCCTCGTGCATGGTCAGCACGAGGACCCCGAGGCCGGGCCGGTGGCGGGTCAGCTCGTCGATCGCGGCGATGCCCGGCAGCCGGGGCATCGCCAGGTCGGTGAGGACGACGTCCGGCGCGGTCCGCGCGACGAGGGCGAGCAGCTCGGCGCCGTCGGCGGCCTCGCCCACCACCTCGACCTCCGGCGCGGCGTCGAGCACCGAGCGGAGGCCGTACCGGTACATCGGGTGGTCGTCGGCCAGCACCACGCGGACGGTCACCGCTCCACCTCGAGGGGGAGGCCGGCGACGACCCGCGTGCCGCCGGGACCGCTGGTCACGGTGAGCTCGCCGCCCACCGCCCGGGCGCGCGTCCGCATCGAGGTCAGCCCGACGCCCGCGGGCAGGGCGTCGCCGTCGGCCGACGGGAAGCCCGCGCCGTCGTCGACCACCGCCACCTCGAGCCGGCCGTTGCGGGCCCGCAGTCCCACCTCGGCGCAGCGGGCCCCGGAGTGGCGAGCGACGTTGGTCAGCGCCTCCTGCGCGATCCGGTAGGCCGCCGTCTCGACGTCGGGCGGGAGGGGCGGCAGCGGCTCGGCGACCACCCGCACCGGCACCGACGGGGCGAGCGCCTCGGCGTGCCGCTGGACCGCGGCCACGAAGCCGACGTCGTCGAGCGGGGCCGGCCGGAGCCCGTCGAGGATCCGGCGCACCTCGCCGACCGCGCCGTCGACCTCCTCCCGCATCCGCGCCAGCAGCGCCCGGGTGGCCGGGTCGGCCCCCTCTCCGAGCCGGGTCTGCACCGCCTGGACCCCGAGGCCGACCCCGGCCAGCGACGGCCCGAGCCCGTCGTGCAGGTCCCGTCGGATGCGGTCCCGCTCGGCGTGCGTCGCGGTGAGCACCCGGTCGCGCTCGCGCTCCAGCGACCCGGTCAGCTCGAGCGCCCGGACCACGGCGGCCACCTGGGGTGCCAGGGCCGCGAGCAGCCGCCGGTCGCCCGCCGTGAACGGCTCCCCGGGAGCGCGCTCGGTCACGCAGAGGGTGCCGACGTCCCGGCCGCCCACCCGCAGGGGGACGGCGACCACCCCGTCGTCGGGCACCGGCCGCCCCGGCCGCAGCACCCGGGCGTCCGGGGCCCGCAGCGCCGTCGCGACCGTCCCGAGGACCGCCGGCAGCAGGGCGGCCTCGTCGGCCGAGGCCACCCGGTCCCCCAACTCGGCCACCGCGGTCACCGGGTCACCGCGCCGGCCGTAGACGAACCGGTCGGCCGCCGCCTGCAGCCGGGACCGGGCCGGGCCGAGGGCCACCGCGACCAGCGCGGCGAGCACGGCACCGCTCACGGGCGACAGCGTGCGGCCGAGGCCGGCTGCCGCGACCGCCGCCACGGCCAGGTACAGCCCGACGACGGCGGCCGTCAGCGCCGCGTACACCAGCGCCCGGCTGACGACGATGCCCAGCAGCCGGTACCGGACGACGCCGACGAGGACCGCCCCGGGAACCATGAGGACCAGCGGCGCCACCAGCCACTCGGGGGTCCACTCACCGGCGACGAACATCGCCACCAAGAGCGGGAACACGACGCAGACCAGCCAGGCCAGCTGCTGCCGCTCCGGCGACCGGGCGCGCACCAGGCGGAGCACCGTGGCGACCCAGATGACGACGGCACCCCCCACGAGCGCGACGGCGGCGACGGCCGCGACGGCCGTCCACCCAGCGCCCGAGAGGTCCACCGGTGCCGGCCCCGGGGCGAGGTCGTCGTACGCCTCCTGCGTCAGGCCCGTCCCGACCGTGACGACGGCGAGTCCCCCCGAGACGGCGGCCACCGGCCACCGCCACCAGCGGGCCGGCAGCCGGCCGGTCGGGTACAGCGCCACCAGGACGGCGGCCGGCACCACGAACGACGCCAGCCAGACCATCGCCGTCAGCGCCGCCACCCAGTCGGCCAGCGGCCAGTCCGGCTCCGCGACGCCCACCCCGTACGCGCCGTACGCGTTCCCTCCCAGGCTGAGCGCCTGCAGCAGGCCGGTGAGGACGAGCAGCCAGCCGATCGCGTTCCGCGGGCGGAGGTGCACCAGCAGCGCACCGGTGGCCGCGCACACGACGCTGTAGGTGCCGGCGGCCGGCGAGAACCCCAGATCCGGGACCCGGGGCGCCACCCACGCCCCCAGGGCGGTCGCGGCGGCGCACAGCAGCGTCACCGCGACGGCGGCACCGGTCGTCAGGGAGCGCCTGTGCACGGCGTCAGTGTGTCGCCGGCGGCGTCCCGGACGGGTCCTCCGGCGTCCCGGTCGGCCCGGGAGGTCCTCCCGGGCCGACCGGGTCACGCGGCTCATCCGCGGGGTCGTCCCGGGCGGCCACGGTCGTCCCGTCCGGCCGCGAGGGCCGGCCCGATCCGGGAGGACCCGCCATGACCACCACGTCCCCGACCCCCACCACCGCTCCCCGTCCGGCGGTCGCGCTCGACGCCCCGACCCTCGCCGGCGCCGGGACCTCGCTGGCCTGCACGCTGGTCGGCCAGTACGTCGAGACGCCCTGGAAGTCCGGCTCCGGCGAGTGGGGCGTGGCCTTCGCCGGCAACGGGGGCTGGGGTTCCCTCGCGCTGCTGGTCGCCCTCGTCGCGGGAACAGCCGTCCTCGCCGGTGTCGTGGCCGCCCGCGCCCGGGCCGCCGCGCCCCGGCGCACCGCCGTCCGGGCGCTGGTCCTCGCCGGCCTGGGCGCCGTCTCGCTGCTCGTCTTCTGGACCGGCGTCCCCGCCGTCCTCGCGGGCGCCGCCACGGGCCTCGCCCTGGACGCCCGCCGCCGCCTCGGTCGGGTGCCCGCTCCCGCCGCCGTGGCCCTGACCCTCGCCGTCCTCACCCTCGCCTGCGCCCTCTGGCTGGCGTTCGCCGGCTGACCCCTCCGTCCCCGAGGAGCTCCCCGTGTCCCTGACCCCGCGCACGCGCCGCACCGCACTCGCCGCCGCCGTCCTGCTCGCCGGCGCCGGCACCACCCTGGCCGTGGTCCCGACCGCGGCCGCCGACACGACCCTGCGGCTGACCACCGTCGCCGTCCCCGACCGCAACACCGACCTGGACCTGGGCACGCCCGGCCCGAGCGCCGGCGACACCCAGGTCTTCCTGGACGACGTCCAGCAGGACGGCCGGACGATCGGGACGAGCGCCGGCAGCTGCACCGTCACCAGCCTCTCCGAGACGCGACTGTCGGCCGCCTGCACCGTCACGCTGGTCCTCCCCCGCGGCCAGGTCACCGCCCAGGGCGCCTTCGACGAGGACCCGAGCGCGGGCCCCGCCGGCTTCACTTGGGCGGTCACCGGCGGGACCGGCCGGTACGCGGGAGCCGAGGGCGAGGTCGTCGGCACCTTCCGGCCCGGCACCGACACGGTCGACGTCGAGGTGCGGTTGCGCTAACTCTCCCGGCCCCGGGGCCCTCCGCCACGCGCGGGCGGCCCCGGGGTCCCGCGCGCAGCGGGTAGGGGGCGCCCGTGCTGCTCACCGTGGGTCACGGCGCCGACGACCGGACCGCCCTCGCCGCCCGGCTCTCCGGTGCCGGTGTGGACCGGGTGGTCGACGTCCGCCGCTTCCCCGGCAGCCGCAGCAACCCCGACGTCCGGCGGGAGGCGCTCGAGGAGTGGCTGCCGGCCGCGCGCATCGGCTACCGGTGGGAGGAGCGGCTCGGCGGGCGCCGCCGGCTGCCCGCGGGCGAGCCGGTGGCCGACGGCTGGTGGACCGTCGCCCAGTTCGCCGCCTACGCCGCGCACACCCGGACGGCGGAGTTCGCGGCCGCGCTCGACGGCGTGCTGGCCGAGGCGGCGCACGCGAGGGTCGCGGTGATGTGCAGCGAGGGCGTGTGGTGGCGCTGCCACCGGCGGCTGGTCGCCGACGTCGCCGTCCTCGCCCGCGGCGTGCCGGTCACGCACCTCATGCCCGACGGCCGGCTCGCCCCGCACCGCCCGGCCGAGGGCGCGGTGCTGGGCGAGGACGGCCTCGTCCGCTGGCCACGCTGACCGCCCCCGCGATCACGGCGCCGGAACCACCCGGAGGGCCCGGGAGGCGGTCACCGCGCCATGATCGCGGTGGAGCGGGTCAGCCCATGTGCGGGTAGCGGTGGTCGGTCGGCGGCACGAAGGTCTCCTTGACCACCCGCGTCGACGTCCAGCGCAGCAGGTTCTGCGCCGCGCCGGCCTTGTCGTTGGTGCCGCTCGCCCGGCCGCCGCCGAAGGGCTGCTGCCCGACCACGGCGCCGGTGGGCTTGTCGTTGACGTAGAAGTTGCCGGCCGCGAACCGCAGGAACCGCTCGGCGTGCGCGATGGCGGCGCGGTCCTGCGCGATGACGGCGCCGGTGAGCGCGTAGGGCGCCACCGACTCCATCTGCTCGAGCACGGCGTCGTACTCGGCGTCCTCGTAGACGTGCACCGCCAGCACCGGCCCGAAGTACTCGGTGGTGAACACCTCGTGCCCGGGGTCGGTGCCCTCGACGATCGTCGGCCGGACGAAGAAGCCCTCGCTGTCGTCGGCCTTGCCGCCGGCGACGATGGACAGCGCGGGGTCGTCCTCGACCCGGTCCAGGACGCCGGAGAGCTTGGAGAAGGACTTCCGGTCGATCACCGCGCCCATGAAGTTCGACAGGTCGGTGATGTCGCCCATCGTCAGCGACTCCGTCGTCGAGACGAGGTCGTCGCGCAGCCGCCGCCAGACCGAGCGCGGCACGTAGGCGCGCGAGGCGGCCGAGCACTTCTGCCCCTGGTACTCGAAGGCGCCGCGGACCAGCGCGGTGCGCAGCACGTCGAGGTCGGCCGAGGGGTGGGCGACGACGAAGTCCTTGCCGCCGGTCTCGCCGACGACCCGCGGATAGCCGCGGTAGGAGGCGATGTTCTCCCCCACCGTCCGCCACAGGTGCTGGAAGACCGCCGTCGAGCCGGTGAAGTGGATGCCGGCGAGGTCGCGGTCGGCGAGGACCACCTCGGAGACGGCGACGCCGTCGCCGGTGACCATGTTGACGACCCCGGGCGGCAGGCCGGCGGCCTCGAGCAGCCGCATGAGGAAGTGCGCGGCGAACTGCTGGGTGGGCGCGGGCTTCCAGACGACGGTGTTGCCCATGAGCGCCGGCGCGGTGGGCAGGTTGCCGGCGATCGCGGTGAAGTTGAACGGCGTCACGGCGTAGACCGGGCCCTCGAGCGGCCGGTGGTCGATGCGGTTCCAGGTGCCGGGCGAGGACTGCGGCTGCTCGGCGTACACCTGGCGGGCGAAGTGCACGTTGTAGCGCCAGAAGTCGGCGAGCTCGCAGGCGCTGTCGATCTCGGCCTGCTGTGCGGTCTTCGACTGGCCGAGCATCGTGGCGGCGTTGAGCGTCTGCCGCCAGGGGCCGGCGAGCAGGTCGGCGGCCTTGAGGAAGACGGCGGCGCGGTCGTCGATCGACAGGTCGCGCCAGGCCGGGGCGGCGTCCTTCGCGCAGCGCAGCGCCTCCTCGGCGTCGGCGTGCGTGGCGTGCGCGGAGGTGCCGAGGACGGCGGCGTGCCGGTGCGGCTGGACGACGTCGAACCGCTCGCCGCCGGCCATGCGCTGCCGCCCGCCGAGGGTCGAGGTCAGCTCGACCGGGGCGGCGGCGAGCTCGGCCAGGCGGCCCTCGAGCTCGGCGCGCTCGGGCGAGCCGGGGGCGTAGGTGAGCACCGGCTCGTTGCGCGGCGGGGGGACGCGGGTGGTGCCGTCCATCGGGGACCTCCAGACGAGTGCGGCAGAAATGGCCATTTCCGCCGGGGGTGGGTCAGCGGGAGACGAGGGCGCGGAGGAAGAAGCGGAGGTTCGCCGGGCGCTCGGCCAGCCGGCGGACGAAGTAGCCGTACCAGTCGCGGCCGTAGGGCACGTAGGCGCGCACGCGGGTGCCGGAGGCGGCCAGCCGGCGCTGCTCGTCGACCCGGATGCCGTGCAGCATCTGCACCTCCCAGGAGTCGGCGGCGCGCCCGTGCTCGGCGGCCAGCCGCTGGGCCAGGTCGATCATCGCCGGGTCGTGGCTGCCGACCATCGGGTAGCCCGGCCCGCGCACGAGCACGCCGAGGCAGCGGGCGTAGGCGGCGTCGACGTCGCGGCGGCCCTGGTGGGCGACCGACGGCGGCTCGTCGTAGGCGCCCTTGACCAGCCGCACCCGCGAGCCCGGCGTGGCCAGCGCGACGACGTCGTCCTCGGTGCGGTGCAGCGCGGCCTGCAGCACCGCCCCGGTCTGCGGGTGGTCGCGGCGCAGCTCGGCGAGGACGGCGAGGGTGGCGTCGACGGTCGAGGAGTCCTCCATGTCGAGGGTGACCGTGGTGCCGATCCGCGCCGCGCACTCGACCACCGGCCGGACCAGCTCCAGCGAGAGGTCCTCCCCGCCGGGCAGCGCCTGGCCGAAGGCGGACAGCTTGACCGACACCTCGGCGCGCGGGCCGAGGCCCAGCGGCGCCAGCGCCTCGAGGAGGGCGAGGTAGGCGTCGCGGGAGGCGCGCGCCTCGGCGGGGTCGGTGACGTGCTCGCCGAGGTGGTCGAGGGTCACCTCGATGCCCTCCCCGGTGAGCCGGCCGACGACGGCGAGCGCCTCGGGCAGCGTCTCGCCGGCCACGAACCGCTCGACCACGCGCCGGGTCACCGGGGTGCCCACGAGCGCGCGGCGCAGCGCCGGGCGGCGGGAGGCCCCCAGCAGCAGGGTCTTCGTGGTGAGCACCGGCCACCTCCGTCGTCGTGACTGGCCTCGAACGCTAGGAGCGCCCGATCGGGTCCACCAGGGACGGACGTACGGACTCCGGACGTCCGGTTTCATACAGTCGTACGGTGCGCGACGACCTGCAGGACGTGGTGGACGAGGTCGCCCGGCTGCTGCGCGCCCCGGCCACGCTCGAGGACGTCGACTTCACGCTGCTGGCCTTCGCCGCACACCCCCTCGACGGCGGCGACACCGCGATGGACGCCGTCCGCACCCGGTCGATCCTCGGCCGCGGCTCCACCCCGGACACCCGCCGCTGGTTCGAGGACCTCGGCATCGCCACCGCGCAGCGGCCGGTGCGCACCCCCGCCGACCCGGCCGCGGGGATCCTCACCCGCCTGCTGCTGCCCGTCCGGCACGGCGGCCGCACCCTCGGCTACCTCTGGCTGCTCGACGGCGGCCGCACCGACCCCGACGACGACGCCGACCCGGACCTGGCCGCGGCGGTGGACCTCGCCGCCCGCGCGGGACGGCTGCTGGCCGGCGGGGACGACGACGGCGACCTCGGCGAGGCCCTGGCCGCGGCGCTCGCCGGCACCGCGCCGGCGCGGGAGCGGGCGACGCGCACCCTGACCGCCCGGCTCGGCGCGGGCACCCCGCTGGCGCTGGTCGCGCTGCGGGGCGCGCTCCCCGAGGGGCAACGGCTCCCGCCGGCCGCGGCGGTGCTCGGCGAGGACCGCCGCGAGGCCGCCGTCCTGGTCCGGCTGGCCCGGCCCGGCGACCTGCGCCCGGCCGCGACCACCGCGTCCGCGGCGCTCGCCCGGATGCCCTGCGGTGCGGCCGCGGGGGTGTCCGACCCCGCCGCGGGGCCCGCCGGCCTGCCCGCGTGCTGGGCGCAGGCCCGCACCGCGGCCCGGGTCGCGGCCGTGGCGCCGGGGCTCGCGCCGGTGGCCCGCTGGTCCGAGCTCGGCGGCTGGCGGGTCGCCGCGGCCCTGCCCACGCCCGACCCGGCCGTCGCGCCGCTGCTCGCCGACCCGGTGCTGGCCGCCACGGCCGCGGCCTACCTCGACGCGGCCGGCAGCGTGGTCCGGACGTCGGCGGCGCTGTCGATCCACCGGCAGACGCTGTACTACCGGCTGGGCCGGATCACCGCGCTGACCGGCCTGGACCTGGCCGACGGCGACACCCGGCTGCTGGTGCACGCCTCGCTGCGCCGCGCCCGGCTGCCCTGACCGTCCGCCTCCCCGAGCCGCTGCCCGGCGGCGGCGAGCACCCGCGGCACCAGCCGGCGGTGCACGGCCGACAGCGGCGGCCACAGCAGCCGGCCCCGCAGCCGCTCGTAGGACAGGCAGGTGGTCCAGGTGACCCGGCGCCCGGTGGCCTGCACGACCATGGTCGCGCACAGCGACCGGGACGCGGTCTCCAGCCGGATCCAGTCCTCGCCGCGCCCGCCGACCCGCCAGCCGCCCACGGTGTCCGGGGAGCGCCGCGGGTCCAGACGGAGGGCGAGCAGCCCCCGCCAGATGAACCGCTCCGCCGGGCTCGGGACGTCGCCGAACATCGCCCGCGCCCACCGCTCCGGCGTCGCGGTCACGTCGGCGACCAGGGTGCACCGGTCGGCGTAGTCGATCCGGGGCAGCGAGCAGACCTCCCGGGCGGACGCGGTGATCCCGCGGAGCACGCCGGTGCTGTCGAGCAGGGTCATGGCGGGTCCCCTCTCGTATACGGTGCCGTACGGACGACGGTAGCGGCTTCATACGGTGGCGTACAGGAGGTGGGCGTGGCGGTCGTGCGCACCCCGCGGGAGCGGTGGGTCGAGCAGGGCCTGCGGGCGCTGGCCGCGGGCGGTCCCGACGCCGTCCGCGTCGAGGTGCTGGCCAAGGACCTCGGGGTCACCAAGGGCGGTTTCTACGGGCACTTCGCCGACCGGGACGCCCTGCTCGAGGCGATGCTCGACACCTGGGAGCGGGAGAGCACCGACGAGGTGCTCGAGCGCGTCGAGCGGGAGGGCGGCGACCCGCGGACCCGGATCGCGCGGGCCGGCGTCCTCACCTTCTCCAGCGACCGCCTGCTCCCCGTCGACCTGGCCGTCCGCGACTGGGCCCGCCGGGACGAGGCGGTCGCCGCGCGCCTGCGCCGGGTCGACGAGCGGCGCATGGGGCTGCTGCGCGAGCTGATCGGCACGTTCTGCGCCGACCCCGACGAGGTGGAGGCGCGCGCCCTGATCGCCTTCTGCCTGGCGATCGGCGAGCACTTCCTCGCCACCGGCCACGGGGGGCGCACCCGGGCGCAGGTCCTCGCCCGCGCCGCCGACCTGCTGCTGGACCGCCCGCCGCGGTCCTGACCCGCCGGGGGGAACTGTTGCGCACTGCACCTTCTCCCCCGCGACGCTGTCCGGGGCGTGACCTACGCTCGAAGGGCTGATGGCTGCGGGAGGAGAGGCGTTGCCTCGAGACGCGGGCGGCGCCGGCGACGTCCTCCGGGACCTGCGCACGGCCACCGCCGTGGAGCACGGACAGGTCGAGGCCACCCTCGACCTCATGGACCCCGCGCTGGACCGCGGCCGGCTGGTCACCGTCCTGGCGCGGCTGCACGCCTTCTGGGCCGCGGCCGAGGCCGGGCTGGACGACTGGGCCGCCCGCCACCCCGCCGACGCCGCCGCCCTCGACTGGGCGCGCCGCCGCCGCACCGGCCTCTACGCCGCCGACCTGGCCGCGCTGGGCGGCTCCGCCGACGCCGGCCGGCCGGACCTGCCCGCCGTCCCGGGCACCGACGAGGCGCTGGGCCGGCTGTACGTGATGGAGGGCTCCACCCTCGGCGGCACCTTCATCGACCGCCACCTGGCGGCCCTGCCGGGGCTGCCCCGGCTGCGCTGCTTCAGCCCCTACGGCGAGGACACCGGCGCGATGTGGGCCGCGTTCCGCCGGGTCACCCGGGCGCACGTCGCGGGCGCCGGGGACGCCGGGCGGGTGGTCGCCGCGGCCCGGGAGACCTTCGCCGTCCTCGCCGACTGGTGCGCGCCGGCGGCGCAGGGGGCGACCGCGTGACCGACGTCGACGCCCCCTCGGGGGCCGACACCGCCGGGGCGGACGTCGCGTGGCTGTCGCCGGGTGAGCCGGTCGACCTGGACAACTGCGCCCGCGAGCCGATCCACGTCCCGGGCAGCGTCCAGCCGCGCGGCGTGCTGCTGGCGGTCAGCGAGCCGGACCTGGTCGTCGTCCAGGCGTCGGAGAACCTCGCCGGGCTGACCGGCGTCGTCTGGTCCGACGCGCTCGGCCGCCCGCTCGCCGACGTCATCGGGGTGGCGCAGACCGAGGCCGTCGTCCGCTCGGCCAGCGCGTTCGGCGACCTGCGCGAGCGCAACCCGGTGGAGGTCACCCTCGACGTCGACGGCGACCCCGTGCCGGTGGACGCGATCCTGCACCGGGCGGTGCTGGGCGGCCGGGACGAGCACGGCGGGGCCGAGGACGGCGACCCGCCGCTGACCAACCTCGTCGTGGAGCTCGAGCCCGCGCGCGGGCCGCGGCCGTTCTCCTTCCCGAACACCTACCAGGCGGTGCGCGGGACCATCGCCGAGCTCAACCGGGCCTCCACGCTGCAGGAGCTCTACGACATCACCGCGCGGGCGATCCGCGCGCTCACCGGCTTCGACCGGGTGATGGTCTACCGCTACGACGCCGACTACAACGGCGAGGTCGTGGCCGAGGCGAAGGCCGCGGACCTCAACTCCTTCCTCGGCCTGCACTACCCGGCCTCGGACATCCCGGCGCAGGCCCGGGCGCTGTACGAGAAGAACTGGATCCGGCTGATCAGCGACGTCGGCTACGTCCCCAGCCGCATCCAGCCGGCCGCGCACCCGGCCACCGGCCGGCCGCTGGACCTCACCTACTCGACGCTGCGCAGCGTCTCGCCGATCCACGTCGAGTACCTGCAGAACATGGGCGTGCGCGCCTCCATGTCGATCTCGCTGCTGCAGGACGACCGGCTCTGGGGCCTCATCGCCTGCCACCACTACTCCGGCCCGCACCAGCCGCCGTACGCCACCCGCGCCGCGGCCGAGTTCCTCGGCTCGACGCTGTCGCTGCGCCTGGTCGACCGCACCGCCGAGGACGAGGTGCACCGGGCGCTGCAGGTCCGCTCCACGCTGGCCTGGCTGACCGCGTCCACCCTGGACGAGGACCGCGCGCTCGCCGACACCCTGCTCGGCACCACCAGCCTGCTCGACGTGCTGCCCGCCGACGGCGTGGCCGTCTGCCTGCAGGGCAGCCGCGGCACCAAGGGCGCGGACCTGCCGGACGACGTCGTCGAGCGGGTCGTGGCCTGGGCCGCCGCCCGCGGCGCGGACGTGGTGGCCACCGACGCCCTGCAGCGCGAGGCGCCCGAGCTCGGCGTCCCGGTCGAGGTCGCCTGCGGCGTGCTCGTGCTGCCGCTGCCCGAGGGCCAGTACGTGCTGTGGCACCGGCGCGAGGCGGTGCGGCACGTCGACTGGGGCGGCGACCCGCACAACAAGGCGATCGCCGAGCGGGAGGGCGACGACGTCCGGCTCAGCCCGCGCAGGAGCTTCGACCGCTGGCGGGAGACGGTCCGCGAGCGCTCGCACCCGTGGACGCCGCAGGAACGCGCCGAGGTGGTGCAGCTGCGCAGCCACCTGCTCGAGGCGCTCTACGCCCGCTCGCGCAGCATCGTCCGCGCCGCGGAGACGCTGCAGCGCAGCCTGCTGTCCGAGCCGCCGCAGCCCGACCACCTGCAGATGGCGGTGCGCTACGTGCCGGCCACCCGCGAGGCCCAGGTCGGCGGCGACTGGTACGACGTCTTCGTCCAGCCCGACGGCTCGACGATGCTGGTCATCGGCGACGTCGTCGGCCACGACGTCCAGGCCGCCGCCTGCATGGCCCAGCTGCGGGGGCTGCTGCGCGGCATCGCCTACGACAGCGGGGACAGCCCGGCGGCGGTGCTCACCCGGCTCGACGCGGCGATCGAGGGGCTGCAGCTCGGCGCCATGGCCACCGTGCTGGTCGGCCGGCTCGAGCAGACCGACGACGACCGCGCCGCCGGGGTCGCCCGCCTGCGGTGGGCCAGCGCCGGCCACCTGCCCCCGCTGGTCGCCGGCCCCGACGGCACCAGCGCCCCGCTCGACGGCGGCCGGCCGGGCCTGCTGCTCGGGGTGAGCCCGGAGGCGGTCCGCACCGACGCCGAGGTGGTCCTCGCCCGCGGCTCCACGGTGCTGCTGTTCACCGACGGCCTGGTCGAGCGCCGGGCCGACGGCTTCGACGACGGGGTCGTCCGGCTCGCGCAGGCCCTCGCGGAGCTGCGCGACCGGCCGGTGGACGAGGTCTGCGACGAGGTCCTGGCGCGGATGGTCCCCGACGGCGCCGAGGACGACGTCGCCCTGGTCGCCGTCCGCCTCGCCCCGGAGGACTAGCTCCCGGGGAGTGGCCGTGCACTTCCGCGGAGGTGCACCGGGCATCTCCGCGGAAGTGCACGGACTCAGCCGGCGGGCGGGTCCGAGAAGCCGGCCGCCAGGCCGTCGTCCTGGGGACCGCCGTCGTCGGGCAGCGGCGCCTCGTCCTCCGCGGCGCGGACCTCGGCCTCGGTGCCGTCGGTCGGGGCGTCGACGCCGCGCGTCAGCTCGGCGAGCAGCCGCTGCTCGTCGGGGCGCAGGTCGTCGCCGCCGAGGTGCTCGCCCGGCTGGCCGGCGTCCGAGCCGGAGGCCATGCCGCTGTCGGGGAGGTCCGGGTCGGTCATCGGGACCTCCATCACCGCGGGAAGTCGGGCTCGAGCCGCGGCACCACCTGCATCTCCGGCACGAACGCCGAGGGGTGCAGCAGGAGCAGCGTGCGGACGGTGTCGGCCACCGCCGACGGCGGCATCATCAGGTGCCCGGGGATGCCCCACTGCTCCATCATCGGCGTGTCCATCGCGGCCGGGATGACGCTCATGACCCGCGCCGGGAAGGGCCGCTCGCTGCCGTCCTCGAGCGTCACGGCCTTCTCCCGGAGCTCGCGCTGGATGCAGCGGGTGGCGTTGAGGAAGCCGGCCTTGGAGCCGTTGTAGGCGATCGCGCCGCTGCCCGAGGTGATCGCCGACAGCGACACCACGTGCACGACGTCGGCGGTGCGCCCCTCCGGCAGGTGCTGCACCCGCTTCACGAACTCGCTGGTGAGGAAGATCGGGCCCTCGCAGTTGACCGCCATGACGCGGCGGTAGTCGTCGAGGTCGATGTCGGTGATGTAGCCCGGGCGGTCGATGCCGGCCACGTTGACCAGGACGTCGAAGGCGTCGCCGTGCTGGTCGAAGAGCCGGGCCACGACCTCGCGGCGGCTGGCGTCGTCGGTGACGTCCAGCGGGACGACCTCGGCGCTGCCGCCGGCGTCGGTCACCAGTTCGCGGGTGCGCTCGCTGCCGTCGGCGTCGATGTCGGCCACGACGACGTGCGCGCCGGCCTCGGCCAGCGACACGCACGTCGCCCGGCCCAGCCCGCTGGCCCCGCCGGTGACCAGCGCCACGCGCCCCTTCAGCTCCCCTGCCACCCGTTCCTCCGTCCTCCGTCCCCTACCGGTGCACGACCAGCGGGACCGTGATCACGATGCGTCCCCGCCACTCTCGCCGAGGTCCGCGCGGCCCGCAGGTCGGGGCGGTCAGGCCGGGGAGGACCAGACGTCGGCGAGGGTCACCGTCTGCAGCCGCCGGGTCTCGATCAGCTCCAGCATCCGGTCGAGCACGGTGGTGATGGCCGGCTGGTTGGCGTGGCCGACGATGATCGCCCGGGCGGCGAACCACTGCTCCGCGGCGGCCATGAGCTCCTCGGCGCCGATCGCGCGGGCGTCGTCGAAGGTGCCGTTCCACATGACCGTGGTCGGGTGGCCGACGTCGGCGGCGATGGCGTCGACGCGCTCGTCGTGCGAGCCGAACGGCGGCCGCCAGAACGGGGTGTCGGTGACGCCGAGGGTGCGGCGCATGAACTCCTGGTTGCGCCGCAGCTCCTCGGCCACCTCGGCGTCGGAGACGGTGGTGAGGTCCGGGTGCGACCAGGTGTGGTTGCCGAAGGCGACCTGGCCGGACTCGATGAGCGGCCACAGGTCGCGGGCGTTGTCGCCCCACGTGCGGTAGCTGCCGTTGGGGAAGAACGTCAGCCGGGTGCCGGTCTCGCGGGCGAGGGTGACCAGCGCCGCGACCACCTCGCCGTTGCTGCCGTCGTCGATGGTCAGGGCCAGCTGGTTGCCCCTGCCGGGGATCTGGTCGACGACGCCGGCCGGGGCGGGGACGGCGACCAGGCCGCCGGGGCCGGTCGGGGTGGCCGCCGCGGCGGGCGGCGGGGCGACGAGGTCGGGTGCCGCCAGGTCCAGCTCGGCGGCGCCGCGCCCGACGGCGGCCCCGGCGAGTCCGGTGGCGAGCAGGAGGAGGAAGCCCCGGCGGTCCACGCGGCGGACGCTAGGAGGGCGCTCCGGCGCGTCCGGCGCAGCGACACGAGCGGCCGGGCGCGCCCGCCACCGTCCGTGTCCTGGCGACTACCGGCTCTCGGGGACCAGGCCGGCCTGCTCGAGCAGGCGCGCCTGCTCGCGGCACCAGGGCGACCACTCGTCGCGCTCGGAGTCCTCCTGGCGGCGGCGGAACGCCGCCCACTCCAGCAGCTCCCACTCCCCCACCTCGGCCGGGTCGGGGTCGGGCGTGCCGGTGAAGCGGCCCAGGTAGACCGGGCAGACCTCGTTCTCGACGACGCCGCGGAACTCGGCGCGGTAGCGGTAGCCGGGCAGCGCCGGGCGCAGGTCGGCGACCTGCAGGCCCAGCTCCTGGGCGGCGCGGCGGGCGATCGCGGCGCCGTCGTCCTCGCCGGGGCCGGGGTGGCCGCAGACGGTGTTGGTCCACATGCCCGGGAAGGTCTGCTTGTCCGCGGCGCGCCGGGTGACCAGCAGCCGGCCGTCGTCGGCGAACAGGTAGGCGGAGAACGCCCGGTGCAGCGGCGTCTCGCCGTGGTGCACCAGCGGCTTGGGCAGGGTGCCGATCGGCGTCCCGTCGTCGTCGACCAGCACGATCAGCTCCGCCGCGGTCACCGTCACCGGCCCATCCTCCCCGACACCGGGGGTTCCGGCAGCCGCCGGGCGGGCACCGGAGGGGCATGCAGGAGTTCCGGAACGACGGCCTGACCTTCGACGTCCGCGACGACGGCCCGCCCGGCGGCGAGCCGGTGGT
Organism: Geodermatophilus sp. SYSU D00684; assembly: GCF_054050455.1. Taxonomy (NCBI): domain Bacteria; kingdom Bacillati; phylum Actinomycetota; class Actinomycetes; order Geodermatophilales; family Geodermatophilaceae; genus Geodermatophilus; species Geodermatophilus sp. SYSU D00684. The sequence goes on from NZ_JBJGZI010000002.1 coordinate 134,233, forward strand.
GCTCCTGCACGGCTTCCCGCAGGACGCGAGCGCCTTCGACCGTATGGCGCCGCTGCTGCACGCCGCGGGCCTGCGCACCCTGGCGGTCGACCAGCGCGGCTACAGCCCGGGCGCCCGGCCGCGCGGGCGGGCGGCCTACCGGCTGCGCGCGGTGGCCGGCGACGTCCTGGCCCTGCTCGACGCCGCGGGGCTGAAGAGCGCGCACGTCGTCGGGCACGACTGGGGCGGCGCGGTCGCCTGGGCGCTGGGCGCCTGGCACCCGGACCGGGTGCGCACGCTGACCTCGCTGTCCACCCCGCACCCGGCCGCGGTGGCGCGCGCGGTGCTCACCAGCGACCAGGGGCTGCGCTCGTCCTACATGGCCGCCTTCCAGCTCCCCCTGCTGCCCGAGCGACTGCTGCTCGCCCGCGGCGGCGCGGCGCTGCGCGGCGTGCTGGAGAACGGCGGGCTGCCCGCGGACGCCGTCGACCGCTACGTCGGGCGCATGCGCGAGCCGGGGGCGCTGTCGAGCGCGCTGGCCTGGTACCGGGCGGTGCCGTTCGGCGCGCGCGACGCCGTCGGCGAGGTCACCGCGCCGGCGCTGCACGTGTGGAGCACCGGCGACACGTTCCTCGGCCGCGCCGCCACCGAGCGCACGCGCGACCACGTGCGCGGCCCCTACCGGCTCGAGGTGCTCGAGGACGTGCCGCACTGGATCCCCGAGCTCGCCGCCGAGCGCACCGCCGCACTGGTCGTCGAGCACACCCGGGCGGCGGCCTGAGGCTCAGGCCTCCGGCGGCTCGGACAGCGGCAGCCGCACCACGAACCGGGTGTTCCCCGGCTCCGAGCGCACCTTGATCACCCCGCCGTGCCGGTTGGTGACGATGCGCCAGGCGACGTCCAGCCCGAGGCCGGTGCCGTGCCCCACCGGCTTGGTGGTGAAGAACGGCTCGAACACCCGGCGCCGCATGGTCTCCGGGATGCCCGGGCCGGTGTCGGCGACCTCGACGACGGCGCTGTCGCCGTCGACGGCGGTGCGCAGCGTGAGCGTGCCCTCCCCCGCCATCGCGTCGAGGGCGTTGTCGATGAGGTTGGTCCACACCTGGTTGAGCTCGGCGGCGTAGGCCGGCACCGGCGGCATCGACCGGTCGTACTCCTTGACCACGCGGATCCCCGGGCCGGTCTTCGCGCTGAGCATGACCAGCGTCGCGTCGAGCCCGGCGTGCAGGTCGGTGAGCTGGTGCGGCGTGCGGTCCACCTGCGAGTACTGCTTGGCCGCGCCCACCAGGTGGGAGATCCGCGAGGTGCTGTCGAGGATCTCGGCGAGCAGCATCTCGGTCTCGACGGTGTAGGCCAGCCAGCGCAGCGCCGGCTCGAGGAAGTCGGGCTCGACGGCGTCGGCGACCGCCTCCAGCGACGCCGGGTCGAGCCCGGCCGGGACGAACACCGACGCCAGCTCCCAGGGCCGGTCGACGTCGTGGTCCTCGAGCCAGTCGCCGAGCTCGTCCTCCCGGTCCGACCGCTCCAGCGCGCTGAGCTCGGCCGCACTGCCGATGCCCGCGACGAACCGCTCCTGCAGCTCGGTCAGCCGGCGCAGCTGCGAGCCGTCGAAGGTGCCGTCGGCGAGCAGCGCGAGCTTGTGCCGCATGCCCGCCACCCGCTCGCGCAGCGCCGCGGTGGCCCGGGACGCGGCCGCGGCCGGGTTGTTGAGCTCGTGGGTGAGCCCCGCGGTCAGCTTGCCCAATGCCAGCAGCCGCTCCCGCTGGCCGACCAGCTCCTCGGAGTTGCGCGTGCCCAGGAACAGGCCCTGCAGCAGGTGGACGGCCATCGGGTACCAGCGGCGGAACACGGCGGCGAACTCGGCCGCGGGCAGCGCCAGGAAGGTGCAGTCGGTGACCGCGCGCACCGTCGCCGGGTAGACCTGCGGGACCTGGTCGCCGAGGTAGAACTGCACCGCGCCGCTGAACACGCCCGGCTGGTCGGTGCGGGTGGTCTCCACCTCGTCGCGGCCCACCCGCCGGACCATCCGCAGCGTGCCGGTCAGGAGCACGTAGAAGCACTCGGCCGGCTCGCCCTCGGTCGACACGTCGCTGCCGGCGGGGAACGCGACGACGTCGCCGGTCTCCGACACCCACGCCAGCTGCGCCTCGTCCAGGTCGGTGAACAGGAACAGCTCCCGCAGCCGCGCGGGCTCCAGGCGGGTGGGGGCGCTCACCGCTCCTCCAGGTACCGGTGCACCAGCGTGACCGCCATGGCGCCCTCGCCGACGGCGGAGGCCACCCGCTTCACCGACTGCGCGCGCACGTCGCCGGCGACGAACACGCCCGGGACGCTGGACTCGAGGAAGAACGGGTCGCGCTGCAGCCGCCAGCCCGGGGGCCGCTCGCCGTCGACGAGCAGCTCCGGGCCGGTGAGCACGAACCCGCGCTCGTCGCGGGCGAGGACGCCGTCGAGCCAGTCGGTGCGCGGCTCGGCGCCGATGAAGACGAACAGGTGCGACGTCGGCACGGTCTCCACCCGGCCCGAGCGGTCGGTGAGCTCGATCTGCTCCAGGTGGTCGTCGCCCAGCACGGCGGTCACCGTGGTGCCGGTCCGGACGACGACGTTCGGGATCGCGGCCAGCTGCTGCACCAGGTAGTGCGACATGGACGCCTCCAGCGAGGAGCCGCGGACCACCAGCGTGACGCAGCTGGCGTGCCGGGAGAAGAACACCGCCGACTGCCCCGCCGAGTTCGCCCCGCCGACGACGTACACGGGCTGGTCGGCGCAGGCCTCGGCCTCGGTCAGCGCCGAGCCGTAGTAGACGCCGCGGCCGGTGAACCCGTCGGCGCCCGCGGCCGGCAGGGTCCGGTAGGCGACACCGGTGGCCAGCACGACCGCGTGCGCGGCGATGCTGCCGCCGTCGGCGAAGTGCACCACCCGGGCCGAGCCGCGGACCTCGAGCGCGGTCACCTTGCGGGCGGTGAGCACCTCGGTGCCGAACCGGATGGCCTGCCTCCGGGCGCGGTCGGCCAGCTGCCCGCCGGAGACGCCGTCGGGGAAGCCGAGGTAGTTCTCGATCCGGCTGCTCTGCCCGGCCTGCCCGCCGGTGGCCTGCCGCTCGACCAGCACGGTGCGCAGACCCTCGGAGGCGCCGTAGACGGCGGCGCCGAGCCCGGCCGGGCCGCCGCCCACGACGACGAGGTCGTAGAAGTCGGTGCTCGGCTCGACCGTGAGCCCGACCGCGGCGGCGAGCTGGGCCTCGGTCGGCGCGAGCAGCGCCTCGCCGCCCGGCGGCACCACGACCGGGACGTCGTCGGGACCCGCACCGGCCGCGGCGAGCAGCCGCCGCCCCTCGGGCTCCTCGACGCTGTACCAGCGGTACGGGACGGCGTTGCGGGCCAGGAAGTCGCGGGCGGCGAACGAGGGCGCCGACCAGTGGTGGCCGACCAGCTTGACGTCCTCGACGGCGGTGTCGGGGCTGGCCTCCCAGGACGCGACCATGGCGTCGACGACCGGGTAGAGCTTCTCCTCGGGCGGCTCCCACGGCTTGAGCAGGTAGTGGTCGACGTCGACGAGGTTGATCGCCTGGATGGCGGCGTCGGTGTCGGCGTAGGCGGTGAGCAGCGCCCGGCGCGCCCGGGGGAAGAGGTCCATCGCCTGCTCGAGGAACTCGATGCCGTTCATCCCGGGCATCCGGTAGTCGGCGAGCACCGCCGCCACCCGGTCCCCGCGCAGCTTGAGCTCCCGCAGCGCCCCGAGCGCCTCCTCGCCGGAGGAGGCCCGGACCACCCGGAACCGCTCGCCGTAGTGGCGGCGCAGGTCACGTGCCACCGCCCGGGACACCCCGGGGTCGTCGTCGACGGTGAGCAGGACGGGCCGGGCGCGGGCGCCGGCCTCCGGGGCCTGGGTCACGGTTCCTCCTGGGGGACGCGGGTGGGGGCGGGCCCGTCGGGCGCGTGCCCGTCGTCGACGAGTCCGGCGAGCTCGGCGTCGGTGGGGCGGCGCAGGACCCGCCCGGAGCGCCACACCACCACCGGCAGGTCGTCCTCGGTCACGCCGAGGTCGGCGAGCAGCGCGGCGGCGTCGTCGACGGTCTCGACGTCGACGACGGTGGCCGTGAGCCCGCGGTCCGCGGCGAAGTGCCGCAGCCGGGCCGTGTCGCCCGAGGCGCCCCGCCCGACGACGCGCAGGTCCGCGGCGAGCTCGAGCAGCATCGACCGCCGGATGAGGAAGGTGCGCAGGACCAGCTCCTTGAGTGCGGGGTCCGCCGCGAACGCCTCCCGGATCCGCGCGTCGGGGACGGTGACCACCTCCGCCGGCTGCAGGACGACGGCGGTCAGGAAGACCGGGCGGTCACTGAACAGGTCGAGCTCCCCGAGGAAGCGCCGGGCGCCGTGGACCGAGACCACCCGCTGGTCGGGCCGGCCGTGGTGCTCGACCACGGCGACGGAGCCGGACAGCACCAGCTGGAAGTCGTAGCCCGGGTCGCCCTCGCGGAACAGGGTCTGCCCCGGCTGCCACGTGCGGCGGGTGCCGTGCCGCGAGAGCAGCGCGACCTGGGCGTCGTCGAGGCGGGGGAAGGCGCCGTAGCGGTCCGGTGTCTCGGGCAGGTCGGCCGGCAGCGGGACGGGCAGGCCGTCGGAGGGCCCCGGCCGGTCCGCCCGGCGGGTCCCCAGCACGGGCACCACCTGCGCGCCGGCCCCACCGCCGGCGGGGACCGCGGCCGGGCTCCCGTCGGCGCCCGCGAGCAGCGCGGCGGCCAGGGAGTCGGCGTCGTGCGGGCCGGTGTGCCGGCGCCCGTGGACGAAGAAGGTCGGCGTCCCCGCCACCCCGCTGGCCTCCGCGGAGTCGACGTCCTCCTGCACCCGCCGCGCGAACCGGGCGGCCCCGAGGTCACGGGCGAAGCGCTGCACGTCCAGGCCCAGGGCGGCCGCGTGCTCGAGCAGGTCGGCCGGGGCCAGCCGGTCCTGCGCGGCGAACAGCCGGTCGTGCATGGCCCAGAACCGCCCCTGCTCGGCGGCGGCCTCGGCCGCCTCGGCGGCCAGCCGGGCGTGCGGGTGGACGTCGGCCAGCGGGAGGTGCCGGAAGACGTAGCGCAGCCGGTCGCCGAACCGCTCGCGCACCTCCTCCACCGCGCCGGTCGCCCGGCCGCAGAAGGGGCACTCGAAGTCGCCGTACTCGACCAGGGTGAGCGGCGCGCCGGCCGGTCCGCGGACGTGGTCTCGGGCCGGGTCGACGGGCGGGTCGAGCCGGGACGGCCGGGCCGGGCCGGGCGGCCGGCGGCGGTCGGCGGCCCGGAACAGCGCCCAGCCCAGCAGCGCGGCCAGCACCGACGCCGCCAGCACGCCCACCCGCGCCTGGTCGCCGAGCCGGTCGTCGTCCGCGAGGGCCAGGTCCACGATGAACAGCGAGATGGTGAAACCGATGCCCGACAGCGCGGCACCGCCGGCCAGCTGCAGCGCGGTGAGGCCCGGTGCGAGCTCCCCCAGCCGCAGCCGCACCGCGAGGCCGGCGCCGGCGAGGATGCCCACCAGCTTGCCGAGGACCAGCCCGGCGACGACGCCGAGCGTCACCGGCGAGGTCGCCGCGGCGCGCAGCGTCTCGCCGGTCAGCGGGACGCCGGCGTTGGCCAGCGCGAACACCGGCACGATGACGAAGCTGGTCCAGGGCTGCCACAGCTGCTGCAGCCGCTCACCGGCCGACACCGACCGGTCCAGGGACAGCCGCGCCGCCCGGGCGTACCCCGCGCTGGGCGACTGCTGGTAGGCCCGCACCAGGCGCGCGGCGTCGGCGACCTCCTCGCGTCGCGCGGCGTAGGCGGGGGTGAACAGCGCGATGACCACACCGGCGAGGGTCGGGTGGACGCCGGACTCGTGCATCGCCACCCAGACGGCCACGCCGAGGACCAGGTAGGCCGGTCCACGCCAGACCCGCAGGTAGCGCAGCCCGACCATCAGGGCCAGCCCCACGACGGCCAGGCCGAGCGGGAGCAGCTCCAGGTCGTCGGTGTAGAAGAGCGCGATGACGCCGAGCGCGCCGACGTCGTCGGCGATGGCGAGCGTGAGCAGGAACAGCCGCAGCGGGGCCGGGCAGGCCGGGCCGACGAGCACCAGGACGCCCAGCAGGAACGCGGTGTCGGTGGAGATGACCACGCCCCAGGCGGCGGCCGCCTCGTCCCCGAGGGTGAAGGCGACGTAGACCAGCGCCGGCACCACCAGCCCGGTGACGGCGGCCAGCGCCGGCACCGCGGCCCGCCGCCGGTCGGTGAGCTCCCCCAGGACCAGCTCGCGCTTGATCTCCAGTCCGACGACGAAGAAGAAGAACACCATCAGCCCGTCGTTGACCCAGTGCTGCAGGTCCAGGGACAGCTCGGTGCTCCCCATGCGGACGGCGAACTCGGTGTGCCAGAAGGCGGCGTAGCTGTCGCCGAACGGGGAGTTGACCCACACCAACGCCACGACCGTGGCCGCCAGCAGCAGCCCCGCGCTGCCCGCCTCGGTGCGCAGCGAGCGCCGCAGCGGCGCCACCCGCGCCAGCAGGCCCCTGCCCCCGGCGACCGACTGCGCGCGGGCCCGGTCGGCCCGGAGGCGCCCCTCCGGTGCCGGCCGCAGGTCCCGGCCGTCGCGCGCGGTCATGCGTCGTCCCGCGGCGCCGCTCCCGCGGGCTCGCGCGGGTACAGCTGCGGGGCGGCGATCCCGCAGTGCAGGCACTCCTCGACCGGCAGCCGCTCGACGGGTCCTGCCGGTTCCGCCCGGAGCGGGCGGCGGATCCAGGTGACGGCCACGAGCGCGCCCGCGACCAGCAGCCCGGCGCAGACGAGCATCCCCGTCCGGAAGCCGGACCCGAACGCGTCGGGGTCGGCGTAGTCGTCGCCGCCGATGCCGGCCACGACCGGGACGACGGCCACCGCGAGCAGGCTGGCCGCCCGCGCGACGGCGTTGTTGACCCCCGACGCGACGCCGGCGAACCGGTCGTCGGCGGAGTCGAGCACGGTCGCGGTGAGCGGGGCGACCAGCAGCGTCAGCCCGGCACCGAACAGCACCGTCCCGGGCAGGACGTCGAGCAGGTAGGAGGCGTCCTCGCCGATCCGCAGCATGACCAGCAGGCCCACGGCGCACAGCAGCGGCCCGAGGGTCATGAGCGGACGCGGCCCGATCCGCTGGGCGAGCGCGCCGACCCGGGCCGAGAACAGCAGCATGAGCACGGTGACCGGCAGCAGCGCGGTCCCGGCCATCAGCGGGCTGTACCCCGCCACCACCTGCAGCTGGAGCACCAGCAGCACGAACACGACCCCGAGAGGCGCGTAGACCAGCAACGTCACCACGTTCGCGGCGGTGAACTGCACGTTCCGGAACAGCACGGGCGGTACCAGCGGGTGACGGGAGCGGCGCTGCACGACGACGAACGCGGCCAGCGCGACCACCGCGGCGCCTCCCCAGAGCCAGACGCCCGATCCCGGCTGGGCTCCGCCGGCGGCGGTCAGGGCGTAGGTGAGCCCGCCCAGGCCGACGGTCACCAGGACCGTCCCGCTCCAGTCCAGGCCCGGCGCGGCGGCGGGGTCCCGGGTCTCGGGCACGTGCCGCGCCGCGACGAGCACGATCACGACGGCCAGCGGCAGGTTGACGAGGAAGACCGCCCGCCAGCTCCACTCCACCAGCCAGCCGCCGAGGAAGGGGCCGACGGCGCCGGCGACCCCGCCGAGCCCCGACCAGGCGCCGACCGCCGCGGCCCGGTCCTCCCCGGCGAAGGACGCCGAGATGATCGCCAGGCTGCCCGGGGTCAGCAGCGCTCCCCCGACCCCCTGCAGGGCCCGGGCCAGGACGAGCGTCTCGACGTTCGGCGCGAGGCCGCACAGCAGCGACGCGACGGCGAACCAGACGACGCCCACGACGAAGACCCGTCGCCGGCCGAACCGGTCGCTCAGCGACCCGGCGAGCAGGATCAGCGACGCGAGGGTGAGCGTGTAGGCGTTCACCGTCCACTGCAGCCCGGCGAACCCCGCGTCCAGGTCCTGGCCGATCCGCTCCAGGGCGACGTTGACGATCGTGCCGTCCAGCAGCGCCAGGCTCGACCCCAGGACGGTGGCCAGCAGCACCCAGCGCCCCTGCGGGGTGCCCATCCGCAGGCCCTCCGCCGGGGTCGGTCGCACCCGGGACGTCACCTGAGCGCCACCTCGATCCCCCACCGGTGCCGGGCAGCTCGAGTGCGCTGCTCCGAGGCCCGGCGACGTCGGCGGATGCCTGTGGCCGCGAGCCTCGCCCCGCCGGTCGCGGGCTGTCAATCACCCCGGGCGGCGGGCCCGGGCGCATGGACGCCGCCGGTCCGGGGCACTCCGTGCCTCCACCCCCGATCCCCAGGGAGCCGTCATGTCGCTCGCCACCACGCCCCGCCGCCGCAGCTGGCGCCTGGCCGCCGTCGGTCTCGCCCTCGCCGCGTCCCCGTTGACCGTCGCCGCCTGCGGCTCCGACGTCGTCAACGACGAGGTGGAGCAGAACGTGGAGGAGGGCGTCGACGAGGCCGAGCAGGAGGTCGAGGACGCCACCGACGGCGAGGACTCCGACGGCTGACGCCACGCGATGCAGAGACCTCTTTGCAAAGAGGTCTCTGCATCCCTAGCCTGGGGGCGTGTCCGGGAACGCCCCCGAGGAGACCGTCGACGTCACCGACCCCCGCACGCTGCGGGCGCTGGCGCACCCGATCCGCACCGGGCTGCTCGCCCTGCTGCGGTCGGAGGGCCCGTCCACGGCCTCCCGGCTGGGCCAGCGCCTGGGCGAGAGCAGCGGGACGACCAGCTACCACCTGCGCCAGCTCGCGGACCTCGGCTTCGTCGAGGAGGTGGCCGGCCAGGGCACCGCGCGGGAGCGCTGGTGGCGCGCCCGGCACCGCAGCACCCGCTGGCGCACCGAGGACCTGGTCGGTCAGCCCGGCGGCCGCGAGGTCGTCGAGGAGCTGACCCACCAGTCGCTGGGCCGGCAGCGCCGGCTGCTCGCCGCGCACGCCGAGCAGCGCGAGGCCCTGGAGCCCGTCTGGCGTGACGCCGTCTCGCTCAACGACTGGGCGCTGCACCTGTCGCCGGAGGCCACCGCCGCGCTCACCGAGGAGCTCAACGGCGTGCTCGCCCGCTGGCGGGCCGAGCGCGAGGAGCCCGGCCAGCCGCTGGTCCACGTGCTGCTGGACCTCTTCCCGCTCACCGAGGACCCGGCGTGAGCGCGCCGCTGACCGTCCGCTCGGCCGGCCGCCGGTTCGTCGGGCTGACCGCGCTGCGCTGGTTCCCGATCGGGCTCGCCGCGCCGGTGGCGGTGCTGCTGGCCGCCTCCCGCGGGCTCTCCCCGGCGGACATCGGCGTCGTCGTCGCGGTCTACTCGCTGGTCACCCTCCTGCTGGAGCTGCCCACCGGGGGGCTGGCCGACGCGATCGGCACCCGGCAGGTGCTCGTGCTGTCCGGGCTGATGACCGCCGCCGGGCTGGTCACCTCGGCCCTCGCGCACTCCGTCGCGGCGTTCGCGGTGGCGTGGGCGCTCAAGGGCGTCGGCCGGGCGCTGGACTCCGGGCCGCTGGAGGCCTGGTACGTCGACGCCGTCCACGCCGCCGACCCGTCCGCGGACGTGACCCCGGGACTGTCCCGCGCGGGCGCCGCCGACGGGGCCGGCCTGTGCCTGGGCGCGGTGCTCGGCGGGCTGCTGCCCCTGGTGGCGGTGGGCACGGGCGACGCGGTGCTCGTGCTGCCGGTGCTGGCCGCCGCGGTGGTGGCGCTGCTGGCGGTGGCCGCCGTCGCGGCGCTCGTCGTCCCGGTGGGCCCCGCGCGGCAGGCGGGGGCGGCCGCCCTGCGCGCCGGCGTTCGGGAGGTGCCCGCGGTGGTCCGCGGCACCGCGCGGCTGGTCGCCCGGGACCGGGTGCTGCGCCGGCTGCTGGCGATCTCGCTGCTGGTCGGCTGCACGCTGAGCACGCTGGAGCTGGTGGGGCCGCTGCACGTCGCCGCGCTCACCGGCGACGACGCCGAGGGCGCCGCGGTCTTCGGCGTGGTGATGGCGGTGTCGTACGCGGCGGCCGGGGTCGGGGCGCTGCTCGCCCCGCTCGCCCGCCGGGCGGCGCGGGGGTCGGCGAGCGCGGCGACGGCGGGGCTGGCCCTGCTCGGCGCGCTCGCCGTCGCGGTCGTCCCCCTCGGCGGGCCGCTGGCGCTGGGCGGGCTGTTCACCGTCTTCTACGTGGGCAACGCCGCGGCGTGGCCGCTCTGGAAGGACGCACTGCACGCGCGGGTGGCCGCCGGGCAGCGGGCGACCGCGCTGTCGGCGTCGTCGCTGACGCTGCAGGTCGGCGGTCTGCTCGCCAGCCTGCTGGTGCTGCGGCTGGCCGACGCGCTGGGCACCGCGACCGGGTTCTGGGTGGCCGCGGGGGCGCTGCTCGTCGTCGCGGTCGTGTCGGTGGGGCTGCGCTCCGGGGCAGCGGCCCCGTCCGGGCCGGCCGCCCCGGTTGCCTCGCGGCAGCGCGGGTAGCGGCGGGGCATGGCTGATCTCCCCCGCGACCACCTGAAGGGCCTCCGGGTCGCCGTCACCGGCGCGAGCGGCAACGTCGGGACGGCGCTGCTGCGGCGGCTGACCGCGCCGGGCAGCGGGGTGGCCGAGGTCCGCGGGCTGGCCCGCCGGCAGCCGCCGGACACCGCGCCCTACGACTCCGTCACCTGGTACACCGCCGACCTCGGTGAGACGTCCAGCGAGCAGGCGCTGACCAACCTGCTCGAGGACGTCGACGCGGTCGTCCACCTGGCCTGGGTGCTGCAGCCGGGCCGCAGGCCCGACGAGCTGCACGAGGCGAACGTCAACGGCACCCGCCGGGTGATGCGGGCCGCGGTGGCGGCGGGGGTGCGGCACGTGGTGCACATGTCCTCGCTCGGCGCCTACGCCGCCGGGGGCGGGGACCGGCCGGTGACCGAGGACTGGCCGGTCACCGGCATCCCGAGCTCGCAGTACAGCCGGCAGAAGTCCGAGGCCGAGCGGGTGGTGCGCGAGGTGGTCGGGCGCAAGCGCGACGTCACGCTGACCGTCGTCCGCCCCACCCTGGTGATGCAGCCGGAGGCGGCCAGCGAGATCGGTCGCTACTTCCTCGGGCCGCTGCTGCTCGGCGCCGCCCGGCTGGTGCCCGGGCAGGTGGCCTCGCGACTGCCGCTGCCCCTGCCGTCGCTGCGGGTCGGCTTCATCCACGCCGACGACGTCGCCGACGCCATCACCCGGATGCTCGACCGGCGCGCGCCCGGCCCGTTCAACCTCTCCGCCGACCCGGCCCTCGACGCCGACGGGATCGCCCGGGCGCTCGGCACCGTCCGGGTGCCGGTGCCGGCGGCGGTGCTGCGCGCCGGGCTGAGCGCGGCCTTCCACGCGCGCCTGGTGCCCACCGAGCCGGGCTGGCTGGACCTCGGCCTGCAGTCGCCGGTGCTCGAGACCGCCCGCGCCCGCACCCAGCTGGACTGGCAGCCCGCCTACCGCGGCGACGACGTCCTGCGCCAGTTCGTGGCCGCCCTCGGCCGCGGGGACGGCGGGCCCGGCCCGCTGCTGGCCGCGACCGGCGGCAAGGAGCACGACCCGGGCGGCGACCCGGCCAACGTGCCGGACCACCGCCCGGGCTGAGACGCCTTCCCCGCCCCTGACCAGCTCTTTCCCTGTCCACAGGGGTTGCTCGCGGACTCCTCTCGAACGTATGACCGAACCCGTGACGGGGTCCGCGACGCAGGTGCTCGACGCTCCTGCCGCGTCCGACCCGCCGGCCGGCTGGGCCGCCGGGCCGCGGGGTGAGGTGCAGGCCGCGGACCGGGCGATCGCCCGGCAGACCGCGCGCCGGTACCGGGCGCTCGCCGCCTTCGCCGCCACTTCCCCGCCACCTGTCCCTGGAGGCGGCCTGTGGGACACCGTGGACGATGCGCACGTGCCAGATCCGGTCGTGGCTGCCCTCGGTGTGGCCTGACCGATGACTTCTCCGCGCCGTGCCGGTCCGTACGCCGATCACCGACTCACGAGAGGCATGACGCCATGCGGAAACTGACCTTCGGCATGAACGTGAGCCTGGACGGCTACATCGCCGCCCCCGGCGACGACCTCGGCTGGAGCGTGCCGAGCGACGAGCTGTTCCAGTGGTGGTCCGACCGGGTGGGAGCGACGGGCACGGCGCTGTACGGGCGCAGACTGTGGCAGACGATGAGCTCCCACTGGCCCACCGCCGACCAGCAGCCCGGCGCCACACCGGCACACCTCGAGTACGCCCGCCGCTGGCGGGACATGCCGAAGGTGGTGTTCTCCTCCACGATCAGCGCGGTCGACTGGAACACCCGCCTGGTCACCGGCGACGCGGTCACCGAGATCACCCGGCTCAAGACCGAGGACGGCGGCCCCATGGACATCGGCGGCGCCACCCTCGCCGCGGCGGCCATGCGGGCCGGGCTGATCGACGAGTACGCGATCGTCACCCACCCGGTCCTGGTGGGCGGCGGCACGCCGTTCTTCACGGCCCTGGACAACTGGGTGGACCTGACCCTGGTGGAGAACCGGACGTTTCCCGACGGCGTGCTCCTGACCAGGTACGAGACCAGGCACTGAGTGCCCGACACCGGATCGGCGCGGGCTCGGCTGTCGCCCTGAACGGCCCGCTCGGGGACATCGCCGTCGGCTTCCTCGGCTCCGAGGGCTGCTCCAGGGGTGCACGTAGCAGCGTCGCCAACCGACCAGTCGTGTCATCGGCGATGGTCCTCGTCCTTCCTCCGAGCCGCTGATCGCACCGATGAGTCACGACCGCTCGCACCGTCCACGCATCAGCGTGACCTCACCAGCAGCCCTGCAGACGGCGGAGGAGCTCGTCATGACCCACGTCCCCCACCGTCCCGGCGGCCGGTCCTCGACGGACGCCGCCGCTCCCGTCACCATCACGCCGGTCCTCGTCGCCGACCTGCTTGCCGAGGGCGAGCGGATGCCGGTCCACGCGCACGTGATCGACCATCCCGACGCGCGTGTGCTGGTCGACACCGGCATGACGGAGCTGCACCCGGCGGGAGCCGACCTCGATCCCCGCCTCCGGCCACTGAGTGAGCAGGACTTCGACCTGGCCGGCATCGACGTCGTCGTCAACACGCACCTGCACGCCGACCACTGCGGCGGCAACCACCTCTTCGCCGGGAAGCCGATCTACGTCCAGCGTCGGGAGCTCGACGACGCGCGCAGCCAGGACGGTTACACCATCCGCGAGTGGGTCGACGCGCCCGGCGTGCGGTACGTGCCGGTCGACGGCGAGCTCGATCTGCTCCCCGGGCTCCGGCTCGTCCCGGCGCCGGGCCACACACCCGGCACGCAGGTGGTCGTCGTCGAGACCGGCGGGCGTCCGGTCGTCATCGGCGGCGACATGGCGGTCTGGTTCGGCGAGCTCGACGAGCCGCACACCGAGGGCCAGCTGCTGGTGCGTGCGCTCGACCCCGAGCTGGTCTGGCTCGCGCACGAGCACGAGCCCTGGCGACCCCGCACCGTCTGAGCCGCGGGACGGCTCCTGGTCAGGCGCGCGTCGTCCAGGCGCCGACCGAGCGGCCGGTGGCCGCGAAGACGTCGGCGGCCTGCTCCGCGCGCAGCGCCACGAACAGGCCCTCGGCCTCGGCGAGCACCACCTCGGGGCTGTCCTCGGCCACCAGCCGGGCGTGCGCGGTGGTGCGCCGGCCCACGGTCTCCCCCATCTCGGCGGTCAGCAGCAGCGGCACCCCGAGGTGCACCGGGCGCCGGTACCTCACGGTCAGGGTCGCGGTCAGCCCGCCGCGGCCGGCGGCGCGCAGCGCGCGGGCCAGGACGTGGTCGAGCAGCGTCGCCACCACGCCGCCGTGCACCAGCCCGGGCGGCCCCTCGTGCGCCTTGCCCACGGTGACCCGGCCGGTCGCCGTCCCGTCGGGGGTGTCGGTGGCCACCAGCGGCGGCGCCACCGGGCTGCCCGGCCCGTACACCGGGCTGTACCAGCGCTCGCCGGTCTCCGGGTCGTCGACCCGTGCGATCTCGTGCAGCCCACGGCCGGTCGCCCGCAGCCGCGCGGTCAGCTCCCGCGCGACGGCGGCGGCCGCCTCGAGCTCGGCCTCCGACACCTCCGTGCGGACGGCGGCGTCGACCAGGTCGCGCAGCGCGTCACCCAGCTCCCCGACGGCGACCCGCCGGGCGGCCCGCTCGTCCGGTGACGGGCTGGAACGGCCCTCCTGCAGGGACCCGTCCCGAGCGGCAGCGGGGGGCGGGGGGCAGGAGGGTCCTTCGTCAGCCACGCGGCATGCCGGCCGCGCGCAGCAGCCCGCCGCCGATGATCACCCGCTGCACCTCGCTGGTGCCCTCGTACAGCCGGTAGAGGCGGGCGTCGCGGTAGAAGCGCTCGACCGGCGTGGTCCGCAGGTAGCCCAGCCCGCCGTGCACCTGGACGGCGCGGTCGGTCGCCCGGCCGACCATCTCGCTGCACCACAGCTTCGCCGACGACGGGCCGATCGAGGTGTCCTCGCCGGAGTCGTAGCGGGCGGCGACCTCGCGCACCATCGCCTTCCCGGCCAGGGTCTCGGCGTGCATGTCGGCGATCAGCGCCTGCACCAGCTGGAACCGGCCGATCGGGGCGCCGCCCTGCTTGGCCGTGGCGGCGTAGGCGACCGACTCGTCGAGCACCCGCTGCGCCATCCCCACGCACAGCGCCGCGATGTGCAGCCGGCCGCGGGAGAGCACGGTGAGCGCCTTCGCGTAGCCGCGCCCCTCCTCGCCGATCAGCGCGTCGGCCGGCACGTGGACGTCGTCGAAGAACACCTCCGAGGTCCACGCCCCCGACTGGCCCATCTTCTTGTCCTTGGGGCCGAGCGAGACGCCGGGCGCCGTCGCGTCGACGACGAAGCTGGAGATCCCGCGCCCGCCCTGCTCCTCCGGGTCGGTGCGGGCGAAGACGACGAACAGGTCGGCCAGCGGCGCGTTGGTGATGTACCGCTTGGCGCCGTTGAGCACCCAGCCGTCGCCGTCGCGGCGGGCGCTGGTCCGCAGGCCCGCCGGGTCGGAGCCGGCCTCGGCCTCGGTGAGCGCGAAGGAGCCGATCAGCTCGCCGGCGGCCAGCCGCGGCAGGTAGGCCTTCTTCTGCTCCTCGCTGCCGAACCTCGCGATCACCTGGCCCGCGATGCCGTTGTTCGTGCCGAACAGCGACCGGAAGGCCGGCGTCGTGTAGCCGAACTCGAAGGCCAGCTCGACGTCCTCGCTCATGGAGACGCCCAGGCCGCCGTACTCCTCGGGCAGCGCGTAGCCGAACAGGCCCATGTCCGCCGCCGCGCCGCGCAGCTCCTCGGGGATGCGGTCGTCGAGGTCGATCTCCTCCTCGCGCGGGACGACCACCTCCCGCACCAGCTGGCGCACCGCGTCCCGGATCTGCGTGAAGTCCTCGGCGTCCACGCCCCCATGGTGCCGCCTCCGGCGGCCTCCCGACGAGCCGGGGGTGCAACACAACGCCGGAGGTGTTGCGGACGTCCGAGGACGGAACGTCGTGAACCGGACACACCCCGTTGCCGGTCACGGTCAGCCGCACTAGCGTCACCGACGGCACCCGAACCAGCGGCGCCGTGTCCTCCCCCGGGAGCCCTCGTGCACCTCTCCGTCGCCGTCGTGCCCGCACCGGACCAGGTCGTCGTCCGCCTGACCGGCGACGCCGGCCGGCCGACCCTCCCCCGCCTGGCCGCCGGCCTGACCCGCGCCGCCGAGCACGGCACCCCCAGCGTCGTCGTCGACGTGGCCGGCGCCCGCTTCCACGACCGCGCGGCGCTGCGGACCCTCGCCGGCTTCAGCGACACCCTTACTGCCGCTGGCCGGCGGTGCCGGGTGGTCGGCGCGCCCGCGGCCACCCGCCGCCAGGTGGCGGAGGCCGGCCTCGCCGGCGTCCTCGAGCTCGACGGCCCGCTCACCGGCGCCGACCCGGTGCGCCCCCTGCCGCGGCCGGCGCCGGAGTCCGTGGCCGACCCGCGCCCCACCCAGCCCCTCCCCGTCGGGTCGCTCCTCGCCGCGGCGGACCGGCAGGCCCCGGAGCTCGAGGACGCCCGCCGGCCGCGGGCCGCGGCGCACCCGCTGCGGGGACCGGCCGGGGTGCCCCGCCGCCGTGTCCCCGTCCCGCTGGACCGCTGGCGCTGACGCCGGACGTGCACGTGCCCCGGCCCGCACGCGGCGGACCGGGGCACGAGCGGGGTGCGCCTACGCCAGGGCGTCCAGGCGGGCCATGTCCTCGTCGGACAGCGTCAGCTGCGCCGCGCCCATGTTCTCGGTGAGGTGGTCCACCGACTTCGTGCCCGGGATGGGCAGCACCACCGGCGACTTCTGCAGCAGCCAGGCCAGCGCGACCTGCGCCGGGGTGGCGTCCAGCTCGCGGGCGATGTCGGCCACCGGGCTGTGCGGGGCGGCGAGGTCGCCGGTCGCGATCGGGAACCACGGGATGAACGCGATCCCGTTGTCGGTGGCGTAGTCCAGGACGTCCTGCGACTGCCGGTTGGTCAGGTTGTAGAGGTTCTGGACGCTGACGACGTCGACGATCTCGCGCGCCGCCCGCAACTCCTCCACCGAGACCTCGGAGACGCCGATGTGGCGGACCTTGCCCTCGTCCTGCAACTCCTTGAAGGCGCCGAGCTGGTCGGCCAGCGGCACCTCGGCGTCGATGCGGTGCAGCTGGATGAGGTCGATGCGCTCCACCCGCAGGTGGCGCAGCGACAGCTCGACCTGCTGCCTCAGGTAGGCCGGGCGCCCGACCGGCGTCCAGATGCCCGGGCCCTGGCGGGTCAGGCCGGCCTTGGTGGCGACGACCAGACCCTCCGGGTACGGGTGCAGCGCCTCGGCGATGATCAGCTCGCTGACGAACGGCCCGTAGGAGTCGGCGGTGTCGATGAGGTCGACGCCCTGCTCGACGGCGGCGCGGACGACACGCAGCGCGGCGTCGCGGTCGGCCGGCTCGCCCCAGACGCCCGGGCCGGGCAGCTGCATGGCGCCGTAGCCGAGCCGGTGGACGGCGAGGTCACCGCCGATGGCGAAGGTGTCGGCAGGTGCGGTGGCGGTCATGGACCCTCCCGGTGCGTGTGCCCCGGGCCGGCCGCCCGGGGTCCCGCACCCCGCCAGCACGGCGGTCCGCGCCGCTCTTCCCGGCGCGCCGACGATGTGACCGGCGACACGCGACCGAGAGGACGGCGATGGGCGAGATCCTGGTGCTGCGGCACGGCGCGACCGAGTGGAGCAGGAGCGGCCAGCACACCGGCGTGACCGACCTGCCGCTGCTGCCCGAGGGCGAGGAGCGGGCCCGCTCCCTGGCCCCGGCGCTGGCCGAGCGGCACGTCGTCGAGGTGTGGACCAGCCCCCGGCAGCGCGCCCGGCGCACCGCCGAGCTGGCCGGGCTGACCGCCACCGCCGTCGACGAGGACCTCGTCGAGCTCGACTACGGCGGCTACGAGGGCCGCACCACCGCCGAGATCAGCGAGGAGCTCGGCCGCGAGTGGTCGGTCTGGCGCGACCCGGTGGTGGCGGGCGAGACCCCCGGCGAGACCCTCGAGCAGGTCGGCGAGCGGGTGGACCGGGTGCTCGACCGGGCGCGGGCCCGGCTCGCCGACGGCGACGTCGCCCTCGTCGCGCACGGGCACGTGCTGCGGGTCCTCACCGCGCGCTGGCTGGGGCTCGAGCCCGCCGCGGGGGCGCTGTTCGCGCTGCCGGCCGGCGCCTACGGCGTGCTCGGGCACGAGCACGCGCGCCCGGTGCTCACGGGATGGGGACTGGGCTGAGCTCCATCGGCGAGGCGGCGCCGGCGGGCGCGGCGGGCCGGCCGAACAGCCAGCCCTGGGCGAGGTCGGCGCCGAGCGCGGCCACCTCCGCGGCCACCTGCTCGGTCTCCACCCCCTCCGCGACGACGACCGCCCCGAGCCGGTGCGCGTGCTCGGTCACCGTGCGCACCACCGCGCGGGCGCCGTCGTCGGGCAGCGCGGACACCAGCGCCCGGCCGAGCTTGACCACGTCGGGCCGGACGACGTCGAGCAGCGAGCGGCTGGACCACCCGGCGGCCACCTCGTCGAGGGCCACCCGCCAGCCGCGCTCCCGGTAGGACTCGAGGACGGCGAGCAGGTGCCCGCGGTCGGCGACGGCGGCCCGCTCCCCCACCTCCAGCACCAGCTGCCGCGGCTCCAGCCCCGCGCCCTCCAGCGCATCGACGGTGCTGGCGAGGTCGGCGTCGGGGTGCAGCACCGAGGTGGGCCGGGTGTTGACGAACAGGTCGGCGCCGCCCAGCCAGCCCGCGGCGCCGGCGATGGCGCACTCGCGGCCGACCCGGTCCAGCCGGGTGAGCCAGCCGGCGGAGTCGGCCACGAAGAACAGGTCCCCGCCGTCGACGGTGCGCCCGTCGGAGTCGCCGCGCAGCAGCGCCTCGTGGGCGACGACGGCGCGGTCGGCCAGCGCCACGATCGGCTGGTACGCCGACCACAGCTCGGCCTCGGCGAGCACGCCGACCTCGGCGGTCACCCCGCGGCGGGCCAGCTCCTGCGCAAGGGTCGGCGCGGTGAGCAGGCCGAGGGTCAGCGCGGTGTACTCGTTGGCCGGGTCGGTCGCCACCCGCACCGCCTCGGCCTCGGCGCCGGTCAGCGCGCGGGAGAGCCGGTCGAAGAAGACCTCCACGCCGACGCCGTCGCGCTCGTCGGAGAGGTCGAGCAGCCCGGGGGCGGCGAAGACCGACAGCCCGGCCGCGCGGGCGACGGCGGCCACGGCGGGCAGCACGTTCTCCTCCGCGGTCGCCAGCAGCACGCGGGTCGCGGCCTCGGGCAGGGGCCACTGCTCGCGCCGCCGCGCCGCACCGATCGGACTCGCCACGCGCAGCAGGATGACCGACCGGCCCGGCCGGTGCGGGCAGGCGCGCGGACGGGTCCCGACCGTTCAGGATGCCGCGCGGCCGACCGGTCTGCACGCGGCGCGGAGGCCCTACTGTCGATCCATGGCTGCTGTGATCACCGAGCCGCCGACGCGCCATGGCCGCGGCGGCCGCCCGCGCGACCCCAGCCGTGACGACGTCATCCGCGCGGCCATCCTCCGGCTGCTCGGGGAGGTCGGGTACGGCGCGCTGACCATGGACGCCGTGGCGGCGGAGGCCGGCGTCGGGAAGGCGACCATCTACCGCCGCTGGCGCACGAAGCAGGACCTCGTCGTCGACACCGTCTCCGACCTCAACCGGGCGTGGACGGTCACCGCCGACACCGGGTCGCTCGAGGGCGACCTCCGCCAGCTCGTGCACCGCATGGTGGAGATGATGGCCAGCCCGGTCGGGGCCGCGACCCGCTCGCTGCTCGCGGCGATGCAGCACGAGCCGGCGCTGATCGAGGCGTTCCGCGAGGGCCCGCTGGCCGTCTGGCGGCGGGCCTACGACGAGGTGTGGACCCGCGCCCAGGCGCGCGGCGAGGTGGGCCCCGGCCTGCCGCAGTCGATCCCCGCCGAGGCCACCACCGCGCTGCTCGTGCAGCGCTGGCTGGTCACCCGCGAGCCGGTGGACGCCGCCTACGCCGACGCCGTGCTCGAGACCGTGGTGCTCCCGCTGGTCCGCCGGGGCTGACGCTCACCAGCCGAGCGTGCCCGGCTCGCCCTTGAACGGGCCGACGACGTCCGCGGTGATCCAGCCGCCGTAGAAGTCCCCCGCCTGCGCGCGCACCTGCTCGCCGTCGACCAGCGCCCGGTCGACCCGGCTCGGGTAGAACGCCACCGCCCCGCGCAGGTGCTCGTACCCCGGGGTCGGGTCCTCGTAGGACCAGCCGACCGCCGGGTACCGGCGCCCGTCGACGACGGCGTCCCAGTAGGTGGCCCGCCCCTTCCACTCGCACCACGACGAGCCGGCGGCCCGCTCGAGCACGCCGGGGACGACGTCCTCGCGGGGCACGTAGTAGACCGGCGGGTGGCTGGTCTCGCAGACCCGCACCGCGCGGCTGGTCTCCCCGACCACCCGCCCGCCCAGCTCGACGACGACGCGGCGCGGCGTCACCTCCGCCGACGGCGGGCGCGGGTAGTCCCAGACCGACTCCTGACCCGGGCCGACCGGGTCGCGGCGCGGCGGGCGCACGGTGCGGCTCAGTCGTTGCGGTGCCGGGCCTTCTGGACGACGACCAGCGTCACCAGCAGGCCGAGGGCACCGACGGTGGCGCGCCCCGCCGTCGACTGCAGGAACCGCACGACGGCGGCCTGCCCCTGGGCGCGGAGCCGCGTCGGGCTGCTCCGGTACGCCAACTGGTCCAGGGTGGCCGCCAGCGACTCACGGGCGGCGTCGATCTCCAGCTGGATCTCTCGAGGGTCGCGAGGCACGGCGACAGCCTGCCAGACACCGCGCCGACCGGCCCGTTCCGGCGATCAGCGGCACCCGCGCGGGCGATGCGCCCCGGGACGCGCCCTAGACTCGGCGGCCACGCGGGAGTGGTGTAACGGCAGCCACGCCAGACTTAGGATCTGGTGCCCTCGGGCGTGCGGGTTCGACTCCCGCCTCCCGCACCCAGGGGTCAGCCCAGGCGCACGGTGAGCTCGACCTGCGGCGAGGCGAGCCCCGGGTCGTCGGCGTCGACCACCGCCAGCAGGTCCACCCGGTCGCCGTCCACGCCGCGCAGGGCCAGGCCCTCGACCTTCGCCACCCGCCCGTCCACCTCCGGCACCGGCGCGACGTCGAGCACCCGCCCGTGCTCGACCAGGACGAGCGCCGTGGCCACCACCGGGCCGTCGTCGACGGCGTTCGGCGTGTCCTCCGCCGCCGCGGACAGCAGCTCCCGGCCGTCGGGCAGGGCGACGGCGTCGGTGACGGCGAGCCCGACGCCGGCGACCTCACCGAGGTCGAGGACGTGCACCGGCCCCAGCGGCACCGCGCCGGGGTCCGCGTGCCCGAGCAGGGCCGCCAGCAACGGCGCCAGCAGGACCTCGACGCAGGCGTTCGGCACCCCGGCGGCGCGGTTGCCGCGCTGGTACCAGCGGAGGACGTCGCCCGCGCGGGCGGCGCCCTCCAGGTTCCGCTGCCCGTCCGGCACCCCGAGGCGGTCGCCGACCGCGGCGTACAGCGGGCCGAGGTCGGCCGCCCGGGCGGACGGCCGGTCGCCGTCGAGGACGACCAGCCCCCCCGCGGGTGCGCCGCGGCGTGGACCCCGACCCGAGCAGCAGCACCGCGGGCCGCCCGCCGGCCTCCACCGGGCTGGCCGTCTCCAGGTCGGGCTTGAGGGACTTGGTCCCGGCCGCCTCGGAGAACCGGTCGTGCCCCTCGACCGGCGGCAGCAGCCGCACCGGGACGACGCCGCCCGGGCGCTGCCAGGCCGCGGACGTGGCGTCGTCCTGGACCACGAGCCAGCCGTCGCCCAGCGGCGCGAGGCCCGAGGCCGCGGTCACGGGCGTCCCGTCGTCGAAGCGGAGCCCCCGGACGGCGGTGAGGTCGACGCGCACGGGGACGGGGTGCCCGCTCGGGCGCGGCCTCACGCGGGCAGGTGGCGGGACCAGATCACACAACCGTCTTTCCGCAGGTCAGCACGCTGAACTCCGTCCAGGGCCGCTGCACGCACGGCGAAGCCGACGTAGCCTCGGGTCGGCCGGCCGGCCGCACGACGGGGTGCCCGGGGCCGGTCCTCTTCCCCCTGCACACAGTCCTCCGGACACGACCCGTCGGAGCTCATGACCTCCCCGCGCACCGAGACCAGCCCCTCCCCCGGCACGAACCCCGAGCCGGTCCCCGACAAGCCCCGCACCTCGCTCACCGTCACCCAGGTGGCGGCCGGCGCCCTGGCCGCGGTGTCCGCGGCGGTCCTCGCCTCGTTCTTCGGCGTCGCCGGCACCGTGATCGGCGCGGCGCTCGTCAGCGTCGTCAGCACCGTCGGCTCCGCGCTCTACAGCACCTCCCTGAACCGCACGAGCGAGAAGCTGCGGAAGGCCCGCGAGCAGCTGGCGACCCGCCCCGCCCCCACGGCCGGCGAGGCCCCGACCCGGGCGATGCCCGCGGCCGGGACCGCCGCCGACGAGGCGGCGACCCGGGAGCTGCCCGCGCACCTGGACCCGCGCCGGGCCCCCGCACCGCGCCGGCGGATCCGCTGGCCGCGGGTGGCGGCGTACGCGGCCGCGGTCTTCGTCCTGGCGATGGGGGTCGTCACCGCGATCGAGCTGATCGGGCAGAAGCCGGTGTCCGCGCTGGTCGGCGGGACCGAGGACTCCTCGTCGTCCACCACGATCGGCGAGCTGTCCAACGCCTCGTCCTCGCGCGACGTGACCCCGTCGGACTCCGACCCGGCCACCCCGACGACCGAGGCGCCGGCCACGGGCACGCCCGGGGACGCCGGGGAGAGCGCGACGCCGCCCGAGGAGTCCGCGCCCGCCACCGAGAGCGGCAGCGACGAGGACGGCGAGGACGGCACCGGCGACGGCGCCGAGGAGTCCGCGCCCGCCGAGCCGTCGACGCAGGCGCCGGGGACCGACTCGGGCAGCGGGTCCGACGGCGACTCGGGCTCCGGCTCGGACAGCGGCCCGGGGTCCGGCTCGGACAGCGGCCCGGGCGCCGAGCCGCAGGCCGAGGCGGGCACCGGGGCGCAGGCCGACGCCGGCAGCGAGGGGCGGCCGGCCGCCTGAGCCGGCCGCCCCGGGATCAGTCCTTCGCCCGCCGCGGGACCAGCTTGAGCAGCGCCAGCCCGGCGAACAGCAGGGTGACGCCGGCGACCACGACCGCCAGCGCGTTGAATCCGGTGTAGGCGAGGGCGGTCGACCCGCCCACGCCGCTGGCCGTCACGTAACCCGCCTTGCTGTACACGTGCACCTCCTCTCGGTGGGTCAGCCCGCCGCGGGAGCCGCGACGTGGTGCCAGGTGGCCTCCCGGCGGCGGACGACGTCCACCAGGGAGCGGACGAACACGGCCTGGATGAACAGGTCGTAGACCAGCTCGACGACCAGGGGCAGCGCCAGCAGCAGCGCCCGCGGGCCGCCCCGGCGGACGGTCACCAGCCGCTCGGCCAGGAAGACCAGGCCGACCGAGGCCCAGAACGGGTCCATGCGCAGGCCGCCGTCGCGGGCCAGGACCAGCACGGTGAGCAGCAGGTAGGCCTGGAAGGCGAGGACGCCGAGGCCCATGCCCAGCTGCTGGGCCCAGTAGCGCAGGGTGACCCGGGTGAGCCCGTAGTGCCGGAGGTTCTCCAGGGCGCCGCGCTGCCACCGCATGCGCTGCTTCCACAGGTCCCGCCAGGTCGGCATGATCTCGGTGACCACCGAGCACGCCGCCGGGCTTGTCATGCGCCAGCCCAGGGTCTTGAGCGCGAGGGTCAGCTCGTTGTCCTCGGTGAGCGCGAGGGTGTCGTAGACCTGCCCCTCCCGGCCGGGCAGCGTGGTGCCGCGGGCGGCGGCCACCTCCCGCAGCGCCCGGACGCGGAACAGCGTGCCCGTCCCGGTCAGCACCATGACGCGGCCGGTCCGCGAGACGTCGCGGCTGTACCGCAGGTACTCGTTGCGCTGCAGCTGCCCGAGGACCCCCGCCCCGGGGTGCCCGTAGAACAGCCCCCCGGCGGCGCCGATCCGCGGCGAGGACTCGAGGCTGGCCGCGGCGGCCGCGAGGAACCCGGGCGCGAGCTCGGTGTCGGCGTCCATCACCAGGACGAGGTCGTCGTCGCGCAGGTCGGGGACGGGGCCGGCGTCCCCCGCGCCCCTGCGCCGGTCCGGGCCGCGCCGGGGGTCGTCGGAGGCGCCCCGCCGGTCGGCGGTGGCGGTGCGGCGGAACCGCTGCACGATCGCCTGGTTGAGGGCGCCGGCCTTCTTGTCGGTGTTGCCGACGGTCTCGTAGACCTCGGCTCCCCGCTCGCGCGCGATCCGGGCGGTGTCGTCGGTGCAGTTGTCGGCGACGACGACCACGCGGTCGGGACGGCGCGTCTGCCGTTGCAGGGCGTCGAGGGTGTCCCCGATGGTCGCGGCCTCGTCGTGCGCCGGGATCAGCACGACAAGCCGCGCCGCCGGGCGCCCGTCGTCCCCTGCCATGCCCGCCCCCTGCCGTCGTCCCGTCAGGGGGACAACGGCAGCCGGCGGCGGATCCCGCAGCCGGCGCCGGCCGGACCACCCGAACGGGTCAGGAGCCGACCAGCGCCCGGTGCAGGACGGCGACCAGCTCGGCGCGGGTGACGATCCCGGCGAGCCGGTCGTCGGCGTCGACCACCGGGAGGTGCCGCAGCCCGCGGTCGGCCATCAGCCCGACCAGCTCCGAGACCGGGGTGTCGGCGCCGACGGTGGTGACCGGGCTGGTCATGACCTTCGCGACCGGGTCGAAGTCCACGACGTCGAGGTTGAACAGGTCGTGGACGGTGACGATGCCGACGACCCGCCGGTCCGGCGTGACCACCGGCAGCGCCTTCACCGCGTGCTGGTTCATGAGCATCCGCGCGCGGTAGAGGGTCTCGTCGGGCTGCACGGTCCGCACGTCGCGCTCCATCAGCGCGCCCACGCGCAGCTGCCCGAGCCGGCGGTCCAGGGCGTGCGCCTCGGCGTCGCGGACCAGCGCCAGCACGTCACCGGGCAGCACGTCCAGGCCGCGGTCGAGCCGCTGCATCGCCGCCGTGACGTCCTCGGCCTGCAGCCCGACCCGCTCGGTGGGCGGCGCCTCGGGCCCGGTGCGCGGCGGCTCGGGCACGTGCGGGTAGGGCCGGCCGGTCAGGTTGTTCACCAGCGCGGCCACGAGCAGCAGCACGAGGGTGTCGACGCCGACCGGCCACAGCGCGAACGCCCAGCCGTGGTCGGCCACCGCCGCCTCGCCGACCGCCGCGAACAGCGCGCACGCGCCGCCCGGCGGGTGCACGCAGCGCAGCACCATCATCAGCGGGATCGCCACGCCGACGGCGACCGCCGCGGCGAGCGTGACGTCGTCGAGCAGCTTGCCCGCCGCGACGCCGACCAGCGTGGACACCGTGTTGCCCGCGAGCACGGGATAGGGCTGGGCCAGCGGGCTGGCCGGCGCGGCGAACAGCAGCACCGCGGTGGCGCCCATCGGCGCGACGATCCACGGCAGCCCGGCCGGCCCGCCGGGGACCGCGTGGGCGGTGAGCGCGGCCAGCGCGATGCCGGCCAGGGCGCCGAGCCCGCCGCGGAGCACCTCCGAGCGGCGGTAGCCCACCGGCGAGGGCCGCAGCCCGGTCCTCCACGCCCTGACGTCCGCGCGCACCCCGCTCCCCTCCCGCGGGCCCCCGCCCGCCGCGGGCGTGGACCCTACGTCGTCGGGGCGGTGCCGAGGTGCCGCCGCGGCGCGGAGGTCAGGCCGCGCCGAGCGTCTGCGCGATCACCGGGACCAGCGCCGCGAAGGCCTGCCCGCGGTGGCTGCGGGCGTCCTTCTCCGCGGGCTCGAGCTCGGCGGCGGTGCGGTCCAGGCCGTCGGCGACGAACACCGGGTCGTAGCCGAAGCCGTTGCTGCCGCGCGGCTCGCGGACCACCCGGCCGCGCCACTGCCGCTCGACGACCGACTCCGCGCCGTCCGGGGTGACCAGGGCGGCGGCGCACACGAAGGCCCCGCCGCGCCGCTCCTCGGGGACGTCGCCGATCTGGCCGAGCAGCAGCGCGGTGTTGGCGGCGTCGTCGCCGTGCCGGCCCGACCACCGCGCCGAGAGCACCCCGGGCATCCCGTTGAGCGCGTCGACGGCGAGGCCCGAGTCGTCGGCCACCGCGGGCAGGCCCGTGTACCGGACCGCCTCGCGCGCCTTGAGCAGCGCGTTCTCCGCGAACGTCGCGCCGGTCTCGGGGGCCTCCGGGTACTCGGGCACGTCGCGCAGGCCGACCACCTCGATCCCCGGGACGGCGTCGGACAGCAGCCGCTGGAGTTCGGCGAGCTTGCCGGCGTTGCGGGTGGCGAGCAGCAGGCGGGTCGTCATCGCTGCAGCGCCTCCTGCTGGACGCGGGTGAGCTCGGCGCACCCGGCGACGGCGAGGTCGAGCAGCCGGTCGAGGGTGGGCCGGTCGAACACCGCGCCCTCGGCGGTGCCCTGGACCTCGACGAAGCCGCCCTCACCGGTGCAGACGACGTTCATGTCGGTGCCGGCCCGCACGTCCTCCTCGTAGGCGAGGTCCAGCCGCGGCTCGCCGTCGATCACGCCGACGCTCACCGCCGCCACCGACTGCACGATCGGCTGCTTCTTCGCCAGCTTCTTCCGGTCGGCCAGCCACGCGACGGCGTCGGCGAGGGCGACGTAGGCGCCGGTGATGGCCGCCGTCCGGGTGCCGCCGTCGGCCTGCAGGACGTCGCAGTCGAGGGCGATGCTGTTCTCCCCCAGCGCCGCGAGGTCGATCGAGGCGCGCAGCGAGCGGCCGATGAGCCGGCTGATCTCGTGGGTGCGCCCGCCGATGCGGCCCTTGACCGACTCGCGGTCGCCGCGGGTGTGCGTGGCGCGCGGCAGCATGGCGTACTCGGCGGTGACCCAGCCCAGCCCTGAGCCCTTGCGCCAGCGCGGCACGCCCTCGGTGACGCTGGCCGCGCACAGTACGCGGGTGCGGCCGAACTCGACGAGCACCGAGCCCTCGGCGTGGTCGAGCCAGTTGCGGGTGATGGTCACCGGGCGGAGCTGGTCGGCCGCGCGGCCGTCGGGGCGGGTCACGGGCACCGAGCCTATCGACGTCGGCACGCCGTCCTCCGGGCGAGCTGTCACGATCGACGGCGTGCGATCGGAGCTGCGGAGGGTGCGGACCGGCGGCGCGCCGGTGGTGGTCGACCTGACCGGCGAGTGCGAGGACTTCGTCCGGCAGGAGGACGACGGCCTGCTGCAGGTGTTCGTCCCGCACGCCACGGCCGGGCTGGCCGTCATCGAGACCGGCGCGGGCAGCGACGACGACCTGCTCGCCCAGCTCGACGAGCTGCTGCCCCGCGACGGCCGCTGGCGCCACCGGCACGGCAGCCCCGGCCACGGGCGCGACCACGTGCTGCCGGCGTTCCTGCCGCCGCACCTGAGCGTGCCGGTGCTCGGGGGCCGGCTGCAGCTGGGCACCTGGCAGCGGATCTGCCTGGTCGACCCCAACGGCGACAACCCCGAGCGGCAGGTGCGGCTGTCGTTCCTCCGCGGCTGACGCCCCTGCTCCCCTCCCCCGTCGGGCGGGCACGGCATCATGGCGGGCGTGACCGAGACCGCTTCCGTCCGCCTCGCGCCCGGTGACCCGGCGCCGGACTTCACGCTGCCCGACGCCGACGGCACCCCGGTCTCCCTCGCCGACCGCCGCGGCCGCCGGGTGATCGTCTACTGCTACCCCGCCGCCCTGACCCCGGGCTGCACCACCCAGGCCGTCGACTTCACCGCCGCGGCCGGCGAGCTGGCCGAGGCCGGGCTGGACATCATCGGCATCTCCCCCGACCCGCCGGAGAAGCTGCAGCGCTTCCGCGAGCAGGAGGGCCTGAACATCACCCTGCTGTCCGACCCGGACAAGCGGGTGCTCACCGCCTACGGCGCCTTCGGCACCAAGAAGCTGTACGGCAAGGAGGTGCAGGGCGTCATCCGCTCGACCTTCGTCGTCGACGCCGAGGGCCGCATCGAGCGGGCCGCCTACAACGTCAAGGCCACCGGGCACGTCGCGAAGCTGCGCCGCGACCTCGGCCTGGGCTGAGTGCTCAGTCCCCGCGGACGCCGAGCACGCCGGTCACCAGCGCGTCGACCACCGTCGTCGCGGCCTTGAGGTCGGGGTCGCGGGCGACCATGACGTCGGAGTAGAGGAACGACTCCCCGAGCCGGACGACGGCGTAGGCCAGCACCGGCAGGGGGACCTCCGGCGTCAGCCCGTGCTCCTCGACGTCGCGCTCGAACAGCGCGGTGTAGGCCTCGGCCAGCCGCGGCTGCACCCGGCCGCGCGGGTCGGTGAGGACGCGCATCGCGGTGGTCGGCTCGTCGTCGATGAAGCGGCGCAGCGACGACGCGGTGCCCAGGACGTGGCGGTAGTCCTCGATGATCGCCAGGCTGCGCAGCCGGCCCGCGGGCTCCGCGCCCTCTGGCCGGGCGTCGTGCGCCTCCGCGGCTCGACGCAGCGTGCGCTCGGCCAGCCACCACATCGCCTCGCCGAGGATGGCGTCCCGGTTGCCCACCCGGCGGAACAGCGTCACGCGCGAGATGCCCAGCTGGGCGGAGAGGGTCGTGGTGTCGAGCCGCTCGCCGTCGAGGAGGGTCCGCGCCGCCCGGCGGACGACCTCTTCCCGCGGCGCGATCACGGACGCAGCGTAGGCGGGGGCGTCCGGCGCGGACACGGCCGCGGCACCGGCCTCACCCGCACGCGGGAGGGCGGCCACCGTGCGTGCACGGCGGCCGCCCCCGTCGTCAGGACACCGGGGCGGACCGTGCCGACCGGGTCCGCCGGGGTGCCGCCGCGGGGGCCGGTGGACGAGCATCGGCGGACATGAGCAGCGCAGACGCGACCCCTGCCCCCGACGGCGACATCGGCGTCACCGGGCTGGCCACGATGGGCGCCAACCTGGCCCGCAACCTCGCCCGCCACGGCTGCCGGGTGGTGCTCCACAACCGGACGCAGGCGCGCACCGACGCGCTGGTGGCCGCCCACGGGGACGAGGGCGCCTTCGTCCCGACCGGCTCGGTCCAGGAGTTCGTCGCCGCGCTCGCCCGGCCCCGCAAGGTCGTCGTCATGGTGCAGGCCGGCGCGCCGACCGACGCGGTGGTCGAGGAGGTCGCGCTCCTGCTGGAGCCCGGCGACGTGCTCGTCGACGGCGGCAACGCCCGCTACACCGACACGATCCGCCGGACGCGGGCGCTGGCCGAGCGCGGTGTGCACTTCGTCGGCTGCGGGATCAGCGGCGGTGAGGAGGGCGCCCTGCTCGGGCCGAGCATCATGCCCGGCGGCTCGGCCGAGGCCTACGCGATCGTGGGGCCGCTGCTGGAGTCGATCGCGGCGGTGGTCGACGGCACCCCGTGCTGCACCCACGTGGGCACCGACGGCGCCGGCCACTTCGTGAAGATGGTGCACAACGGCATCGAGTACGCCGACATGCAGCTCATCGCCGAGGCCTACGACCTGCTGCGCGCCCGGCTCGGCCTGTCCCCCGCCGAGATCGGCGAGGTGTTCGCCGGGTGGAACGCGGGGGACCTGGAGTCCTACCTGGTCGAGATCACCGCCGAGGTGCTGGGTCACGTCGACGCCGCGACCGGCCGGCCCTTCGTCGACGTCGTCCTCGACCAGGCGGAGCAGAAGGGCACCGGGCGCTGGACGGTGCAGTCGGCGCTCGACCTCGGGGTGCCGGTCAGCGGGATCGCCGAGGCGGTGTTCGCCCGCTCGCTGTCCGGGCACACCGCGCAGCGGGCCGCCGCCCGGGCGGTGCTGCCCGGCCCGTCGTCCGCGCCGGAGCCGGTGGCCGACCGGGACGCGTTCGTCGAGGCGGTCCGGCAGGCGCTGTACGCCTCCAAGGTGGTCGCCTACGCGCAGGGGTTCGACCAGATCGCCGCCGGCGCCCGCGAGCACGGGTGGGCCGTCGACCCCGGCGCGCTGGCCACCATCTGGCGCGGCGGCTGCATCATCCGCGCCCGTTTCCTCGACCGGATCCGGCAGGCCTACGCCGACGAGCCGGACCTCACGACCCTGCTCACCCACGGCTACTTCCGCGACGCGGTCGCCGACTGCCTCGAGGGCTGGCGGACGGTCGTCGTCGAGGCCGCCCGGGCCGGCATCCCGGCGCCGGGCTTCTCCACCGCGCTGGCCTACTACGACGGCCTGCGCGCCGAGCGGCTGCCCGCCGCGCTGGTCCAGGGCCTGCGCGACCTGTTCGGCGCGCACACCTACCGGCGGGTCGACCGGGACGGCGTCTTCCACACGGTCTGGGCCGAGGACCGCCGGGAGGTGCAGACCGGCTGAACACGACCCGCGGCTCAGGCCGTCCACGTGCCCGGGCGGGGCTGCCCGTACCGCCCGCCGTCCCAGCCCGGGTCCCACGGGAAGCACCCGGCGGGCGAGGCCCACGTGAGCACATGCGCCGGCACCGAGTGCTCGGCCGGCCGCTGGTACCAGCGGTTGGCGCCGAGCAGGACCTCACCCGGGTTGGGGCACTCCTCCACGACCAGGTCCTCCCGGCCGGCCTCGAGCAGCTCCCCGGGCACCAGCGACCGGCCGGCCACGACCTCGCGGGCCACCGCGTCGAGCAGGGAGTGCGTGGCGGAGGTCCCGCGCCCGACGAGCACCAGCTCGGGGTGGCCGAGGCCGAAGAGGCCGATGGTGTAGCCGAACGCCGGCTCGTCGGGACGGTCCCCCGGCCCGACGTACTGGACGGCGAAGCGGGCGCGGCGGATGACGGCGGCGAGGTGGGCGTCCTCCTGGTCCAGCCAGGCGGTGGTCTGCGGGTCGTGCGTCATGCCCGGGAGCCTGCGGGCCGGCACCGACAGGACGCGCCCGCGCACACCCGGTGGTGGACGCGGGTCCCCCCTGTGGACGACGGCGGCCGGACCGTCGGTCCCCCGGGTCGCCCGGCTCAGCCCTCCGCGGACCGCCTGGCCCGCGCCCGCCGCTTGCCCTCGTGCATCGCGGCCACCCGCGCGACCGGGATGGTGTGGCCCTCGGCGACCAGGTCGGCCGGGAGCTCCTGCGGCGCGGGCAGCAGCCGCGCCCAGAGGTCGCCGTCCCCCAGCCGGTCCGGCGCGGTCGTCACCGTGACGTCGCCCGGCCGGACCGAGGGCAGGTCCTCCCACGCGACCGGCGCCGACACCGGCAGGCCCGGGCGGATCCGCGGGCTGTAGGCGGCCACGATCGTCGAGGACCCGGAGCGGGTGGAGTCGAGGAAAACCCGGCCGTGCCGGTCCTCCTTGATGTAGGCGGTCGTGGCCAGGTCCGGGTGGAGGGCCGCGGCGCGGGCGGCGAGCGCGCGGGTCGCGGCGGCGGCGTCCTCGGGCCCGACGCCCCGGACCGGGACGACGACGTGCACGCCCTTGGACCCGCTGGTCTTCACCGCCCCGGCCAGCCCGGCGTCGGCCAGTGCCCGCCGCACCAGCTCCGCCGCCTGCACGACCACCGCGAAGTCGGCGCCCTCCGGGGGGTCGAGGTCGAGCACGATGCCGGTCGGCTCGGTCTCCGCGCCGGCGCGGAAGAAGGGGACGTGGAACTCCACCGCCCGCTGGTTGGCCAGCCACAGCAGGGTGCGGCGGTCGTCGCACAGCACCTGGTGCACCTCGCGGTGGGCGCCGAAGGACCACACGGGCACGGTGCGCACCCAGTCCGGCGCGCCCTTGGCCACGTTGCGCTGCATGAACGGCTCCTGGCCGGGCCGCACCCGCTTCACCGACAGCGGCCGGGCGGCCAGCTGCGGTACCAGCCGGTCGGCGAACGCGTCCAGGTGGTCGACCAGGTCGCCCTTGGTGACCCCCAGACCGTCGCCCAGCGGCGCGTCGAGGCTGGTCAGCCGGACGCCGTCCCGTTCGTCGTCGACCACCGGCCCACCGTGCCGCCCCGGACGGCACCGGGCAAGATGGACAGAGGGGTCGTTCAGACCTCGTAGGTGGCGCCCGGGGTGGCCAGCTCCGCGCCGGGGAACGCCGTCCGCGCCGCGGCGAGCTGCGCGGCGGGGTCCACCCACGCCGGCACGTGGGTGACCAGCAGCCGGCGCACCCCGGCCGCGGCCGCGGCCTCCCCCGCCTGCCGGCCGGTGAGGTGCAGGTCCGGCGGCAGCCCGTCCCGGTCGGGGTGGGCGGCCTCGGCCAGCAGCACGTCGGCGCCGTGCGCCAGGTCGACGACGGCCTGCGACGGCCCGGTGTCGCCGGTGTAGACCAGCGAGCTGCCGTGCGCGGTCAGCCGGACGGCGTGGCACTCGATCGGGTGCGCGGTGCGCGCGGTCTGCACGGTGAACGGGCCGAGGACGGCCGACACCGGGGTGGCCGCGAAGTCGAAGACGTCGGTCAGCGGCGCGCCGCCCTCGTCGTAGACCAGGCCCAGCCGCCGCTCGGCGCCGGCGGGGGCGATCAGCGGGACCCGGCGCCGCGACGAGCGGCCCGAGTAGCGGTGCCACACCACGAACGGGACGACGTCGAGGCAGTGGTCGGCGTGCAGGTGGGAGAGGTAGACCGCGTCGATCGAGTCGGGGTCGGCCAGCGCCTGCAGCGTGCCGAACGACCCGCTGCCCAGGTCGAGCAGCACCCGGAAGCCGTCGTGCTCGACGAGGTAGCAGGAGGCCGCCGACACGGGGCCGGGCCCGCTGCCCGAGCAGCCCACGACCGTGAGCCTCATGCCGCGCCCCCCGGCCGGTCGCACGTCCATCCGCTGTCCATGGCGGGCGCCAGGCTAGCCGCCGGCCGGGAGCAGGGCGGCGGCCGGGACGGACAGGACGCCGTCGGCCCAGGACAGGCCGCCCAGGTCGCGGACGACGACGTCGGCCCCGGCGCCGAGGGCCCGCTCCCCCACGCCGACGACCCGCGCGCCGGCGGCCCGGCCGGCGGCGATGCCCGCGGGACTGTCCTCGAACACCACGGTGTCCTCCGGCGGCACGCCGAGCAGGCGGGCTCCGAGGCGGTAGCCCTCGGGGTCGGGCTTGCCGGTGCGCACGTCGCGGGCGGTGACCAGGGCGCCGGGCAGCGGCAGCCCCGCGGCGGTCAGCCGGGCGGTGGCGAGGTCGGGGGTGCCGGAGGTGACCACCGCCCAGACGCCGGCGGGCAGCCCGGCCAGGAGGTCGGCGGCGCCGGGGACGGCGGCCACGGTGGTGGCGTCCTCGAGCTCGTACCGGTCGATGAGCGCCGTCGCGGCGGCCCGGCCGGGCCCGGGCACCAGGTCCGCCACGGTGTCCGCCGACCGCCGGCCGTGCACGACGGCGAGCACGTCGGCGGGCACCAGGCCGTGCTCGGCGGCCCAGCGGGACCAGGAGGAGGTGACGGCGGCGTCGGAGTCGACCAGGACGCCGTCGTTGTCGAACAGAAGGCCCCTGGCGAGGAGCCGTCGGCCACCCTGCAGGGGCCCGCCGCGAGCGTGCGAGCGGCGGGGGGCAGGGTGGTCCTCCGTCATGCCCAGAGCTGGCCCTCGAGGGCCGAGGTGGCCTCCTCCAGGGTGCCGGCGTAGGCGCCGGTGGACAGGTACTTCCAGCCGCCGTCGCAGACGATGAACACGATGTCGGCCTTGCGGCCGGCCGCGACCTCGCGGTCGGCGACGCCCAGCGCGGCGTGCAGGATCGCGCCGGTCGAGATGCCGGCGAAGATGCCCTCCCGCTCGACCAGCTGCCGGGTGCGGTGGACGGCGTCCTCGGGGCCCACGGAGAACCGCGAGTCCAGCAGCGACGGGTCGTAGAGCTCGGGGATGAACCCCTCGTCGATGTTGCGCAGGCCGTAGACCAGCTCGCCGTAGCGGGGCTCGGCGGCGATGACCTGGACGCCGGGCTTGTGCTCGCGGAAGTAGCGCGAGCAGCCCATGAGCGTGCCGGTGGTGCCCAGCCCGGCGACGAAGTGGGTGATCGACGGCAGGTCCGCGAGGATCTCCGGGGCGGTGCCGGTGTAGTGCGCCTCGGCGTTGGCCGGGTTGCCGTACTGGTAGAGCATCACCCAGTCGTCGTGCTCGGCGGCCATCTCCTTGGCCATCGCGACGGCCTGGTTGGAGCCGCCGGCCGCCGGCGAGCTGACGATCTGCGCGCCGTACATCTCCAGCAGCTGGCGCCGCTCGACGGAGGTGTTCTCCGGCATGACGCAGATGAGCCGGTAGCCGCGCTGCCGGGCCACCATCGCCAGCGAGATGCCGGTGTTGCCGCTGGTCGGCTCGAGGATGGTGGCGCCCGGCTGCAGCGTGCCGTCCTTCTCCGCCGCCTCGATCATCGAGATCGCGGCGCGGTCCTTGATCGACCCGGTGGGGTTGTGGTCCTCGAGCTTGGCCCACAGCCGCACGTCCGGCGTCGGCGACAGGTTCGGCAGCCCGACCAGCGGGGTGCCGCCGAGGGAGTCGACGAGGGAGTTGAAGCGGGCCATCGGGAGCTCTTCCGGGTCTGGGGACGGGAGGGACGGGGCTGTCTCAGCAGCCGCCGGCGACCGCCGGGAGGATCGTGACCGAGTCGCCGTCCTTGACCGCGGTGTCGAGGGCACCGGTGAACCGCACGTCCTCGTCGTTGACGTAGACGTTGACGAAGCGGTGCAGCTTGCCCTCCTCGGTCACCAGGCGGCCCTTGAGGCCGGGGTGCTGGGCGTCGAGGTCGTCGACGAGCGCGCCGAGGGTGTCCCCGCTGCCCTCGACGGTCTTGTTGCCGCCGGTGTGGGTGCGCAGGATGGTCGGGATCCGGACCTCGATGGCCATGGCGTGCGGTTCTCCTCGGGAGGGTGGGGACGTGCGGGAGCGCTCGACGCGAGCGCGTGTCGGTGCGGGCAACGCCCGCTCGCCGCGGGGCATTCCGCGGCCGGCCCCGTCCAGGGCACCGCCCCGAGCTCGCGAGGGGTGGGAGGACGGGGTCCTTCCTCAGTCGTAGACGACGGTGGTCGGCGAGTGGCCGAACAGGTAGGACTCGACGACCTCGACGTCCTCCTCGCTCACCTCGCCGTCGACGATCCGGAAGCTGCGGAACTCGACGTCGTCCCCGGCCAGGCCGGTCTCCCGGCCGTGGTGGCGGGTCGAGACGAGCACGTAGTGGGCGTTCGGCTCGGACGCGTACGCGATGTCCGTCCGCGAGGGGTGTGCCTCGGTGGCGGTGTGCGAGTGGTAGATCACCACCGGCTCCTCGTCCCGGTCGTCCATCTCCCGGTACAGGCGCAGCAGGTCGGCCGAGTCGAACTCGTAGAACGTCGGCGAGCGGGCGGCGTTGAGCATCGGGATGAACCGCTCGGGACGGTCGCTGCCCTCGGGCCCGGCGACGACGCCACAGGCCTCGTCCGGGTGGTCCTCCCGGGCGTGGGCCACGATGGCGTCGTAGGTCGCGCGGTCGATGCGCAGCACGCCCCCAGTCTAGGCGGCGCCCGGGAGCGGCACCGCGGGCACCGGGAGGCCCCTCGCCCGACCGGGGCAGGACACCAGGTCGTCACCGACCGGATACGGTGCGGACCCGTGGTGCTCGAGCTGATCATGGCGGCCGGCGTGGTCGCCGTCGCGCTCCCGGCGCTGTGGCTCGGGCTCCGGGGACTGACCCTGCGCAGCGGGCACTACAGCAGCGACGCCGCCGCCGACCGCCTGTCGCTGGTCGTGCTCGTCGCGGTGCGGGTGCTGGTGCTCCTGCTGGTGCTCGCCCTGTCGGCGGTCACGCTCGTCTCCACCGTCGGGGCGGTCGTCCGCGAGCTGGAGCTGCCCAGCCTGGTGCTGGTCTTCTTCGTGCTGGACCTGCTCCTGGCGGCGCTGGTGCTGCTCACCTTCGGGCGTCGCGCCCGGCGGCGACCGCGTCGACGAGCGACCCCTGCAGCCCGGTGAGCCAGTAGTAGACGGCCAACTGCTGGCCCTCCTCGCCGGCCGGGTCCTCGGGCGGCTCGGTCTCCTCGGTGATCCCGATCCGCTCGCCCAGCGCCAGCCGCAGGTCGTTGGTGGTGCGCAGCCACGCGCCGGCCTGGTCCCGGTCCAGCCGCACCTCGCCGCCGTCGGCGGGGAGGGTGGCCCGGACGGCGGCCAGGTCGTCGGTCTTGCCCGCGCGCAGCGCCGACTCGGTGAGCTCGCGGTAGTCGGCGGCGATCTCCGGGTCGGTGCGGTGCCCGGCCGGCAGCAGCCGGGCGACCACCGGGTCGCCGTCGACGTCCTCGGGGTCGGCGCCGAGCAGCTGCTCGAGCTGGTCGAGCAGCAGCCCGAGGACGCCGGCCTCGGGCGGCTCGAGCCGCGCGACGACGTCGGCCCCCTTGCGGCGGAACGGTCTCATGCGTCCTGCTGGTAGGTGGCCCACAGGCCGTAGGCGTGCAGCCGGCTGGTGTCGTGCTCCATCCGCTCGCGCGGGCCGGAGCTGACCACCGCCTTGCCGTCGTTGTGCACCTGCAGCATGAGCGTGGTCGCCGTCGGCTCGTCGTAGCCGAACAGCTCCCGCAGCACGTGGGTCACGTAGGTCATGAGGTTCACCGGGTCGTTCCAGACGATGGTGACCCAGGGCCGGTCGAGGTCGGCGGTCTCCTCGACCGTGGATTCGGGCGTCCGTGTCGGCGCGAGTGGTCCGGCCACCCGACCACTCTAGGACGGTCGCTCCCCCGCTCCCCCGGGTGCGGTCGCGGCCGTCGACCTAGGGTTCGGATCATGCCGACGGGTACCGCCCTGCTCACCGACCGGTACGAGCTGACCATGGTCGCCGCCGCCCTGGCCGACGGCACCGCCGACCGGGACTGCGTCTTCGAGGTCTTCGCCCGGCGCCTCCCGCACGGCCGCCGCTACGGCGTGGTCGCCGGCACCGGCCGGCTGCTGGAGCTGCTGCCCTCCTTCCGCTTCGGCGACGAGGAGCTGGCCACCCTCCGCGAGCAGGGCCTGACCGACGCGCGGCTGCTGGACTGGCTGGCGGACTTCCGCTTCTCCGGTGACGTCGACGGCTACGCCGAGGGCGAGCTGTTCTTCCCCGGCTCCCCGGTGCTCACCGTGCGCGCGCCCTTCGCCGAGGGCGTGCTGCTGGAGACCCTGGTCCTCTCCGTGCTCAACCACGACAGCGCGATCGCCTCGGCCGCGGCCCGCATGGTGGGGGCGGCCTGCGAGCGGCCGTGCATCGAGATGGGCTCGCGGCGCACCCACGAGCAGGCCGCGGTCGCCGCGGCGCGGGCGGCGTACGTGGTCGGCTTCACCGCCAGCTCCAACCTGGAGGCCGGCCGCCGGTACGGGGTGCCGACGACGGGCACCAGCGCGCACGCCTTCACCCTCCTGCACGACGACGAGGCCGCCGCCTTCCGCGCGCAGGTGGACGCCCTGGGCGTCGGCACCACGCTGCTGGTGGACACCTACGACGTCGCCCAGGGCATCCGGACGGCGGTCGAGGTGGCCGGGCCGGAGCTCGGCGCCATCCGGCTGGACTCCGGCGACCTGCCGACGCTGGCCACCGCCGCCCGCCGCCAGCTCGACGACCTCGGCGCCACGAAGACGCGGATCATCGTCACCAGCGACCTCGACGAGTACGCGATCGCCGGGCTCATGGCCGCGCCGGTCGACGGCTACGGCGTCGGCACCTCGCTGGTCACCGGATCGGGTGCGCCGACCGCCGGGATGGTCTACAAGCTGGTCCAGCGCGACGGCGTGCCGGTGGCCAAGCGCTCGGAGGGCAAGAACTCCACCGGCGGCCGCAAGACCGCCGTCCGCCGGCACGACCCCGACGGGACGGCGACCGCCGAGGTGGTCAGCAGCCGGCCGGTCGAGCCGCGCGACGGCGACCGGCGGCTGGTGGTGGAGCTGGTCCGCGGCGGGGAGCCGGTGGCGCCGTCGTCGCCGGCCGACGCGCTCGAGGCGGCGGCCGCGCACCACCGCCGGGCGCGCGAGGCCCTGCCGCAGGAGGCATGGGCGCTCTCCCGTGGGGAACCCGCACTGGAGACGGTGACGGCGTGAACGGAGGTCCCACGGTGACGCGCGCACTGCTGGTGGTGGACGTACAGAACGACTTCTGCGAGGGCGGCAGCCTGGCGGTGGCCGGGGGTGCGGCGGTGGCGGCGGCGATCACCGAGCACATGAGGTCCGCCGACTACGCGCACGTGGTCGCCACCCGCGACCACCACGTCGACCCGGGCGACCACTTCCACGAGCAGCCCGACTACCTGGAGACCTGGCCGGCGCACTGCGTCGCCGGCACGAGCGGGCTGGAGCTGCACCCGTCGCTGGACCGCGGCCCGCTCGACGCCGTCTTCGACAAGGGCCACTACGCGGCGGCCTACTCCGGCTTCGAGGGGCGGGCCGACGGCGTGCCGCTCGCGGACTGGCTGCGCGAGCGGGGCGTGGACGCCGTCGACGTCGTCGGGATCGCCACCGACCACTGCGTGCGGGCCACCGCGCTGGACGCCGTCGCGGCGGGCTTCGCGACCCGCGTGCTGCTCGACCTCACCGCGGGGGTGTCCGAGGCCTCGACCGAGGCCGCGCTGGACCAGCTGCGCACCGCCGGCGTCGAACTCGAGGGCGCGGTCACCCACCCCTGAGGTGAGCCGCCCTGCGCAGGACGGCGGACCGACCGCGGGGCCGGAGGCTCCCGGTCGGGACGCCGTGGGAGGGCTCCACGGAGCAGGGGGACAGCACCTGGCCGCGGTGTCGGCCGGAGGCCGACGGTGTCAGAGCGCGTCCATCACCTCGTCGCGGGTGAAGCCGAGGACCTGCAGGACGGCGTCGAGGTAGGGCTGGTTGAGCGCGGTGTGCGCCTGCTCGCGCACCACCGGCTTGGCGTTGAACGCGATGCCGAGCCCGGCGGCGTTGAGCATGTCGAGGTCGTTGGCGCCGTCGCCGACCGCGACCGTCTGCTCCAGCGGGATGCCGTGCTCGGCGGCGAAGCGGGCCAGCGCGCGGGCCTTGCCCGCACGGTCGACGATCTCGCCCACCAGCCCGCCGGTGAGCCTCCCGTCGGCGACCTCGAGGGTGTTGGCCGCGGCGAAGTCGAGGCCGAGCGCGGCGGCCAGCGGGTCGGTGATCTGGCTGAACCCGCCGCTGACGATGCCGCAGCGGAACCCGAGCCGCTGCAGCGTGCGGATGAGCGTGCGGGCGCCGGGAGTCAGCTCGAGGTGCTCGCGCACCTCGTCGAGCACCTCGACCGGCAGGCCCGCCAGCGTGGCCACCCGGGCCCGCAGCGACTCGGCGAAGTCCAGCTCCCCGTTCATGGCCGCCGCGGTGATCCGGGCGACCTCGGCGGCGCGCCCCGCGCGGGCGGCCAGCTCGTCGATGACCTCGCCCCGCACCAGCGTGGAGTCGACGTCGAGGACGATCAGCCGCTTGCTGCGCCGGGCGAGCCCGGCCTGCTCGACGGCGATGTCGGCGCCGGTGGCGGCGGCGACGGCGGCCAGCGCGGTGCGCAGCTCGGTGGCCCCGGCGCCGGAGACGGTGAGCTCGAGGGACGTGACCGGGTGGTCCGACAGCCGCCGGATCGCGTCGATGTTGCCGCCGACGCCCGCGATGGCGGTGGCCGCGCCGGCGACCGCGGAGGGCGGCACGGGCCGGCCGAGCAGGATCACGTGGTGCGGCCGCCCGGTGGGCGTGCTGCCGGCGCCGCGGCCGGACGCGGTCTCCACCGCGACCCGGAGCCCGGTGGCGCGGGCGACCTCGGTGGCCAGCCGGCCCAGGCAGGCGAGGAAACCCGCCTCGTCCACCGCGCCGTCGGCCGGCCGGGCGCCGATGACCACCCCGAGGACGAGCTGGCCGTGCACGACGACCTGCTCGACGTCGACGACCTCGACCGGCGGCAGCCCCTGGTCGCCGGAGGCGAGGGCCCCGAAGAGCTCGGCGGTCACGCCCGGCCGGTCGGCGCCGGTGACCGTGAGGACCGCGCGGGGCCCGTCGGGGGCGGCCTGCGGACGCGTGCGGGGTGCGGGGTCGAGCGGCACGGCGGCCATCGTGCCGCACTCCCCCGGCGGCGCCGGGCGGTGGCCCCGGAGACGAGGCGACGCCCCGCCGGCCGGAGCCGACGGGGCGTCGTCGTGACGTGCGATCGCGCGGGGGCGGGCCCCCGGGGGATCAGAAGGGGTCGGGGTCGTTGGGACCCTGACGGGGGCCGGTGCCCTCGGCGAGCTCGCTGACCCCGGCGTAGGGCTGGTGCCGCTTGCCGACGTGCGCCTCGGCGTGCAGCCGCTCCACCAGGTGCGGGTAGTGCGCCTCGAACGCCGGGCGCTCCGACCGGATCCGCGGGATCTCGGTGAAGTTGTGCCGCGGCGGCGGCGAGGACGTCGCCCACTCCAGGGAGTTGCCGTGGCCCCAGGGGTCGTCGCGCAGGGCGAGCCGGCCGTACTTCCACGACTTCACCACGTTGTACAGCCACGGGATGGTCGAGGCGCCCAGGACGAACGACCCGATCGTGGAGATCACGTGGAGGGTGGTGAACCCGTCGGTGGGCAGGTAGTCGACGTACCGGCGCGGCATGCCCTCGGTGCCCAGCCAGTGCTGGACGAGGAACGTCGCGTGGAAGCCGATGAACACCAGCCAGAAGTGCAGCTTGCCCAGCCGCTCGTCCATCATCCGGCCCGACATCTTCGGGAACCAGAAGTAGATGCCGGCGTAGGCGGCGAACACCACGGTGCCGAAGACGACGTAGTGGAAGTGCGCGACGACGAAGTAGCTGTCGTTGACGTGCCAGTCCAGCGGCGGGCTGGCCAGCAGCACGCCGGTCAGGCCGCCCAGGAGGAAGGTCACCAGGAAGCCGATGGAGAACAGCATCGGCGTCTCGAACGTCAGCTGGCCGCGCCACATGGTGCCGATCCAGTTGAAGAACTTGATGCCGGTCGGCACGGCGATGAGGTAGGTCAGGAACGCGAAGAACGGCAGCAGGACCGCGCCGGTCGCGTACATGTGGTGCGCCCACACGGTGAGCGAGAGGCCGCCGATGAGCAGCGTGGCCCCGACCATGCCCTTGTAGCCGAACAGCGGCTTGCGGGAGAACACCGGGATGATCTCGGTGATGATGCCGAAGAACGGCAGCGCGATGATGTAGACCTCGGGGTGGCCGAAGAACCAGAAGAGGTGCTGCCACAGCATCGGGCCGCCGTTCTCGTCCGAGTAGACGAGGGCGCCGAGGTTGCGGTCGGCCAGCATGCCGAAGATCGCCGCGGTGAGGATCGGGAAGGCCAGCAGCACCAGCAGGCTGGTGACCAGCGTGTTCCAGGTGAAGATCGGCATCCGGAACATGGTCATGCCCGGGGCCCGGAGGCAGGCGATCGTGGCGGTGAAGTTGACCGCGCCGAGGATCGTGCCGAGGCCGCTGACCGCCAGGCCGGAGAACCACAGGTTCGCGCCGGGGCCCGGGGAGTGGACGGCGTCGGACAGCGGGGCGTAGGCGTACCAGCCGAAGTCGGCCGCGCCGCTGGGGGTGAAGAAGCCCGAGACCGCGATGAGGCTGCCGAAGAAGAACAGCCAGAAGGAGAAGGCGTTCAGCCGCGGGAAGGCGACGTCCGGCGAGCCGATCTGCAGCGGCATGATGAGGTTCGAGAACGCGAAGAACAGCGGCGTCGCGAACATCAGCAGCATGATCGTGCCGTGCATCGTGACGAGCTGGTTGTACTGCTCGGGCGACAGGAACTGCAGCCCGGGCTGGCCCAGCTCACCGCGGATCAGCATGGCCATGAAGCCACCCACGATGAACCAGGCGAACGAGGTGGCCATGTACATCAGGCCGATGGTCTTGTGGTCCGTGGTCCGCAGCAGGTTCGAGAGCCGCGCACCCCGCTGGACCTCGCGAGCCGGGCTGGGCCGGCTCACGATCGGTGCAGGCGCGATCGTCACGAGCGCAGCTTAGACCGAGGCCGTCGGGCCCGTCGGGCCCGACCGGGGAGGCGCGCCGGTGCTCACGGCGCCGTCGGGGACGGCGTCCAGGTCACGTCATGATCAAGACGGGTTTCCGCGCTGCTCACCAGGGGAACAGGACCGTCCGAGCCTGGAGATCCCAGAGCCTCGGCCACTCCGGCCATCCCCTCAGGAGGTCCCCACCGTGGAGCTTCTCTGGAACATCATCGTGCTGATCGTGGTCGGCGCCATCGCCGGCTTCATCGCGCGCGCCGTCGTCCCGGGCAAGCAGTCGATGAGCGTCGGGATGACGATCGTCCTCGGCATCATCGGTTCCTTCGTCGGGAACCTGCTCGGCAGCCTGATCAGCGGCAACGGCTTCGAGCTCGGCACCGCCGGCATCATCGGGTCGATCATCGGCGCCATCGTGGTGCTGCTGGTCTACGTGTTCGCCACCCGCGGACGCACCCGCACGCGCGTCTGACCCCGCGGGACTCCCGGCGCCCCGGGGGACCTCGGGAGCCCTGCGCTCAGTCGCCCAGGAGGGGCCCGGCCGTCACGGCCGGGCCCCTCCTGTGTGTGCGGGCGGCGTCCAGGTGGTGACGTCGACGGCGAGGGTGACCCGCAGGCGCTCCGGCAGCGCGGCGACCGCGGCGGCCAGCCGCTCCGGCGCCAGGTGCCGGGCGTGCGGCCCCATCCCCACGACGGTGGTCACGGTGCGGCGGTCGAGCTCCAGCTCCTCCCGGTGCCGCACCCGCCCGGCCGGCACGAGGTGCGGCTCCAGGGCCGCGGACAGCCGGGCCTCCTTCTCCGGGTCCACCTTCAGCAGCCCCAGCGGGCCGACCAGCTCGGCGAGGTGCTCGGGCGCCGGGGTGGCGACCACCAGCCGGCCGCCGGGGCGCAGCACCCGCGCGGTCTCCGGGCCGTTGCGCGGGGCGAACACCACCATCGCCCGGTCGACGGCGGCGTCGCGGACCGGCAGCCGGGCCCAGGTGTCGGCGACGACGGCGAGCGCCCGCGGGGAGGCACCGGCCGCGCGCCGGGCGGCGTACCGCGAGGAATCGAGCACCACGCCGACGGCGCCGGGCAGCGCGTCCAGCACGCCCGCCAGGTGGTGCCCGGTCCCCCCGCCGAGGTCGAGGACGGCGTCCACCGGCCCCTCCCCCGCGGCGACGGCGTCGGCCAGGACCCGGGTGAGCCCGGCGTAGGTGCCGGCGGAGAGCACCTCCGCGCGGTCGGCGACCATGGCCGCGGTGTCCCCGGTCGGCGGCGTGTGGCCCGGCGGCAGCAGCGTCACGTGGCCCTGCCGGGCGCGGTCGAAGGAGTGGCCGGCCGGGCAGCGCAGGCCGGCGTCGCCGGGGAGCGCGGCCAGTTCCGCGCCGCAGACGGGACAGGCCAGCACCGCCACCGCCCGCGGCGGCCAGGGCCGCCACCGGCTCACGGCGCGCCTGCCGGGACCGGCGGCGGCGCCGGCTCGGCCGTCCGGGCGGGCACGACGGCGACGGCGGCCGCGGCGGCGGCCGCACCGAGCGCGAACGCCGCCGGGTAGCCGGGTCCGCCGTCGGCGAGCAGCGCCGCGAGCGGGACGGTCAGCGCGGCGGCCAGGTTCTGCGCGGTGTTGTGCGCGCCCAGCGCGCGCCCGGCCCAGGCGCTCCCGGCCTGCTCGGCCACCGAGGTGAACGCCACCCCGTTCGGGCTCACCGTGGCGACCGCGGCCAGCGCCACCGCCGCCGCGGCGGCCCCCGGGCCGAGGAGGTCCGGTGTCAGGGCCGCGACGACGGCGAGCAGCCCGACGACGACGGCCACCGCCCCCGCGACCTGCCGCAGCGGCCCGAGCCGGCTGCCCACCCGGTCCGACCAGGTGCCCGCGCCGAGCCGCGCGGCGACCCCGCCGGCCTGCGTGACCGCCAGCAGCGTCCCGGCGCCGGCCGCGCTCCAGCCGGCGCCGCGCACCAGCCAGTCGAAGGCCAGCCCGGCGACGGCGAACTGCGGCACGACGAGCAGGGTGCTGGCCGCGTGCACCCGCCACAGCACCGGGCTGCGGTAGGGCGAGGCCGGCCGCGGGGCGCCGTCGGTGCGCGGCGGCCGGGCCGGGTCGCGGAGGAGCAGGCCGACGAGGACGGCGGTGACCGCGCAGCCGGCGGCGAGGAACGCGAAGGCGCCGCCGGGGCCGTCGGCGGCCAGCCGCGGCAGCGTCAGCGCGGCGAGGCCCACGCCCAGCGGCTGTCCGGCCTGCCGGACGCCCATCGCCAGCCCGCGCTGCTCCGGCGGGAACCAGCCGAGCACCAGCCGGCCGCTGGCCGCGTGCACCGACGCGCTGCCGGCCCCGGCCAGCAGCAGCCACAGGCCGGTGGGCACGGCGGCGTCGGCCAGCGCGGCGCCGGTGAGCGCTCCGGCGGCGACCGCGAGCCCGGCGGAGAGCACCAGCCGCTCGCCGTACCGGTCGGCCAGCACGCCCCACAGCAGCAGCGCGCACACCAGGCCGGCGGTGGGCGCGGCGACCAGCAGGCCGGCCTGCGGCAGCGTCAGCCCCTCCTCCCGCAGCGCGAGGGTGAGGAACGGCATCCCGTTCTGCGCCGCGCAGGCGGCGACCAGCCCGGTCAGGCCGACGGCCAGGTGGCGCCAGCGGGCGGCGGGAGGGGACGCCGGCGGGAGGGCCGTCACCGGGCGACCGGGTGGAGGACCACCTCGGTGAGCGCCCCGCCGTCGGCGACCGCGGTGAGGAAGGTGCCGTACGGCTGCCGGCGCCGGTCGGTGGGCGAGCCGGGGTTGAGCAGCCGCAGGCCCGTGTCGGTGGTGGTGTCCCACGGGATGTGGCTGTGGCCGAAGAACAGGACGTCGGTGTCCGGGAAGCGCGCGGCGCAGCGGCGCTCGCGGCCCTTGGCGTCACCGGTCTCGTGGACGACGGCGACCCGCAGCCCGCCCACCTCGGCGCGCGCCACCTCCGGCAGCCGCTCGCGCAGGGGCCCGTGGTCGTTGTTGCCGTACACCGCGAGGAGGGCCCGGGCGCGGGACTCGAGGGCGTCGAGCAGGGCGACGTCGACCCAGTCGCCGGCGTGCACGACGAGATCGGCGGCCTCGATGGCCGCCCACAGGGAATGAGGCAGGTCACGGGCCCGCTTCGGGAGGTGCGTGTCGGCGGTCACCACCAGCGAGACGGACACGACCCCATGGTCGCAGGGGGCTAGGTTGCTCCCTCGGCCGACGACCTCGGCCCCCTCTCACGACTCCCTGAGGACCCCATGACCCACCCGTCGTCCACCCCTGCCGCCGGGCCGGACACCCCGGCCGCGGCGCCCTACGAGAAGCGCTGGCTCGCCCTCGGCGTCATCGCGATGACCGTCCTGCTGGTCATCCTCGACGCCACGATCGTCAACATCGCGCTGCCGGCGGTGTCGGCCGACCTCGGCATCTCGGCCGCGAGCCAGCAGTGGATCGTCACCGCCTACACCCTCACCTTCGGCGGCTTCCTCCTGCTCGGCGGCCGCATCGCCGACTTCTGGGGCCGCAAGCGCACCTACCTGGTCGGCGCGGCCGGCTTCGCCATCGCCTCGGCGCTCGGCGGCATCGCGCAGAACGAGGCGATGCTCTTCGGCGCCCGCGCGCTGCAGGGCGTCT
The DNA here is from genome assembly GCF_054050455.1 of Geodermatophilus sp. SYSU D00684. NCBI lineage: Bacteria > Bacillati > Actinomycetota > Actinomycetes > Geodermatophilales > Geodermatophilaceae > Geodermatophilus > Geodermatophilus sp. SYSU D00684. Next base: position 179,069 of record NZ_JBJGZI010000002.1, read on the forward strand.
TCGGCGCGCTGCTCGCGCCGGCCTCGCTCGCGCTGCTGACCGTGCTGTTCACCGACCCGAAGGAGCGCGCCAAGGCGTTCGGCGTCTACGGCGCGATCGCCGGCGGCGGGTCGGCGGTCGGCCTGCTGCTGGGCGGCGTCCTGACCGAGTACGCCGACTGGCGCTGGTGCTTCTGGGTGAACCTGCCGGTCGCGCTGCTCGCCGTCGTCCTGGCGATCCCGATCGTCCCGGAGAGCCGGGCGCCCGGGGACACGAAGTACGACATCCCCGGCGCCGTGCTGGTCACCCTCGGCCTGGCCTCGATCGTCTACGGCTTCACCCGGGTGGCCGAGGCGTCGCAGACCAACGCCGCCGAGGCCGCGGCCGCCAACGCCCGGGCCGCCGCGCAGGGCAGCACCACGCTGGTGTCGCCCGAGTCCGGGTGGGCCGACGGGCTGGCGTGGGTGTTCATCGTCGCGGGCCTCGTGCTGGTGGCGCTGTTCGTGCTGCTGGAGCTGCGCACCCGCAACCCGCTGCTGCCGATGCGCATCGTGCTCGACCGCAACCGCGGCGGCGCCTACCTCACCTCGACGCTGGTCGGTGCCGGGCTCATCGGGGCGTTCTTCTTCCTGAGCCTGTACTTCCAGCAGGTGCTCGGCTACGAGCCGGTCGTCGCGGGCGTCGCCTCGCTGCCGACGACGCTGGGCGTGTTCGTCTCGGCCGGCGCGGCCAGCGCGCTGGTGCCGCGGGTCGGCCCGAAGCCGCTCATGGTGCTCGGCGGCCTGCTCGCCGCGGGCGGGCTGTTCACGCTGTCGTTCGTCGGCCTGGACACGGGCTTCTGGGAGCTGCCCTTCCCCGGCCAGCTGCTGCTCGGCCTGGGCCTGGGCTTCACCTTCGTGCCGCTGTCCAACCTGGCGCTGGTCGGCGCCGGCGAGCACGACGCGGGAGCGGCGAGCGCGATGCTCAACGCCACGCAGCAGGTCGGCGCCTCGATCGGCACCGCCGTCCTGGCCTCGCTGTCGGTGGGCGCGATCAGCGCCTACACCGCGGACGCGCTGACCTCGGGCGCCGACCCGCAGGACCCGGCGGTCGGCCTGCAGGGCCAGGTGGAGGGCTACACCACCGCCTTCACCTGGGCGGCCGCGCTGCTCGTCGTCGGCGCGCTGGTGGCCGCGGTGCTCATCAAGGCCACCAAGGAGGACCTGCCGGCCGCCGACGTCGCCGTCCACGTCGGCTGACCCTCCCCCTGCGCAGCGCACCGCCCGCGTCCCCGCCCGGGGGCGCGGGCGGTGCCGCGTTCAGGAGCCGGGGCGGGAGGCGAGCTGCCGGAGGCGGGCGTTGTAGGCCTCGAGCTCGGCGTCGTCGGTGCGCTGGGCGACGCGGTCGATCCGGCGGCCGCGGCGCTCCTCGGAGCCCATCCAGCTGAACAGGACGACGACGAGGACGAGCACCGTCGGCAGCTCGCCGAAGGACCACGCGATGCTGCCGGCGGCGTTCTGGTCGGCGAGCGGGTCGACGCCCCAGCCGGCGGGCGGGTCGGCGAAGGTCCGCACCACCAGCGACGTCGACATCATGATCGCGACGCCGAAGAAGGCGTGCAGCGGCATGGGGATCAGCAGCTCGAGCATGCGGCCGGCGTGCCCCACCTGCCGGGGCCACGGGTCCTGGGCGAGGATCGGGCCGAAGAACAGCAGCCCGGTCACGGTGAAGTGGGCGAGCATGAACTGGTGGCCGACCGGGTCGCCCATCAGCGCGTCGAAGACGGGCGTGAAGTAGACGCCGTAGAGGCTGACCAGGAACAGCGGCAGCGTGAACAGCGGGTGCGAGAGGAAGCGCGCGACCCGGCTGTGCAGGGCGTCGAGCAGCAGCGCCCGCGGGACGCCGGCCACTCCCCTGCCCCGCGGCAGGGACCGCAGCGCCAGCGTCACCGGCCGGCCGAGCAGCAGGAGCAGCGGCGCGACCATGGACAGCACCATGTGCTGCGCCATGTGCACGCTGAACAGCACCATGCTGTAGCCGTTCAGCCAGGTCCCGGTGACGGCGAACAGCGACAGGCAGCCGGCCACCCACGACGCCGTGCGCCACCACGGCCAGGCCACGCCCGAGCGGCGCAGCCGGACGAGGCCGACCAGGTAGGCCAGCACGCCGAGCAGGGCGAGGACCGGCAGCACCGACCACGCGTCCAGGTGGGGCAGGAAGACCCGTCCCCACGTGGGTGGCTCGTCGGGCACCCACATGCCCGAGTGGTGCCCGTGCTCCACCTGTACCTCCGGTCCGGTCGGTCGTGCGCTCCCCAACTGTCCCACCCGGTCGGACAGCGGGCGGCGGTTAATCGTGGACGGGGGCCTCGTGGCCCGCGTGCGCCTCGGCCTCGATCTGGAAGGTGCAGTGCGGGACGTCGAAGTGGTCGCCGAGGCAGGCGCACAGCGCGTCGAGGACCCGGCCGCCGTGCCCGGCGGCCAGCGCCTCGTCGGTGACGACGACGTGCGCGGACAGCACCGGCAGACCGGAGGTGATGGTCCAGGCGTGCAGGTCGTGGACGCCGATGACGCCGGGCACCCCGAGGACGTGCGCGCGCACCCGGTCGAGGTCGACGTCGCGGGGCGCGGCCTCCAGCAGGACGTCGAGGGACTCGCGCAGCAGCGCCCACGCCCGCGGCAGCACCAGGCAGCCGATGAGCAGCGCGGCGATCGTGTCGGCCGGCGTCCACCCGGTGAGCGCGACGACGCCGGCCGCGACGAGGACGGCCACCGAGCCCAGCGCGTCGCCGAGCACCTCCAGGTGCGCGCCGCGGACGGCGAGCGACCCCCGCCGGCCGCGGTGCAGCAGCGCCAGCCCGGCGAGGTTGGCGGCCAGGCCCCCGGCGGCGACGGCGAGGACGACGCCGGAGGTGATCTCGGGCGGGTCGCCGATCCGCCGCACCGCCTCGACGAGGACGAACACCGCGACGCCGGCCAGCAGCAGCCCGTTGGCCACCGCGGCGAGGATCTCCACCCGCTGCCAGCCGAAGGTGCGCCGACCACGGGCGGGGCGCTGCGCCAGCGTCACCGCCCCGAGGGCGAGGCCCACGCCGAGCGCGTCGGTGGCCATGTGGCCGGCGTCGGCGAGCAGGGCCAGCGAGCCGGAGACCAGTGACCCGACGACCTCGGCGACGAGGACGGCGAGGGTGAACCCGAGGACGACGGCCAGCCGCCCGCGCGAGGCCGCCGCGGCGGTGGCGTGCCCGTGCGCGTGCCCGTGTGCACGGCCGTGTGCGTGCCCGGCTCCCATCGGCCCACCTCCCCCTCCAGTGTCCTCCGACGGCACGCGCCCCCTGCCCGGACCTGCCGGGATGGGGGCGCGTGTCTGGTGACGTGCTGGAACGGCCACCCTTCAGGGGCCCGCGCCGAGCCTGCGAGGCGCGGGGGGAAGGGTGGTCCTCCCTCAGATCGCGACGCCGCGGTCCCGCAGCCACGGGACCGGGTCGATCCGCTCGCCGTCGATGCCGCCGACGTGCACCTCGAAGTGCAGGTGCGGGCCGGTCGACTGCCCGCGGTTGCCCAGCAGCGCGATGGTGTCGCCGGCGCGGACCACCTGGCCGGGCTGCACGAGGATCTCCTCCATGTGCCCGTAGACGGTGACGTCGCCGTTCTCGTGCTGGATGTACACCGCCAGGCCGAAGCCGCTGGCGGGACCCGCCTCAAGGACGACGCCGTCGGCGGCCGCGTACTCCGGCGTGCCGATGGGCGCGGCGAGGTCGATGCCGGCGTGCAGCGTGCCCCAGCGCGCGCCGAAGCCGCTGGTGAGCCGCGCCCCGCTGACCGGCAGCACGGTCCTGGGGCGGGCGGCCTCGGCGGCCGCGGCCGCGGCGGCCTCCTGGGCGGCGCGGTCGGCGTCGGCCTGGACCTGCGCCGCGGCGGCCTCCTCGGCCTCGCGGGCGTTGCGACTGGCGGTGACCGCGCCGAGCAGGGTGGCCTCCGAGCGCAGGGTGGCGACCTCGGCGGCCGCGGGGAGGTCCTGGTCGGCGATGCCGAGCTCCTCGGCCACGCTCACCGAGTGGCTGACCGCCTCCGGGCCGTCGGCCTGGGCGACGCGGTCGCCCACGGAGAACGAGCCGATCCCGACGGCGCCGACCAGCGCGGCGGCCAGGTAGAAGGCGGGCCGGCGGCGCGGCAGCTGCCGCAGCCGGGCCAGCGCCCGGTGCCGGCCGTGGCCGGCGACGACGGTGACCGGGACCCGCTCCTCGGGGGCGTCGGTCCCTTGGGCCTCCTCGGCGGCCGTGTCGTCGGCGCCCGCGGCCGCGACGGCGGCCAGCGCCTGCGCGTCGGCGGCCACGACCAGCTCGGTGGCGTCGGCGACGGCGAGGACCTCGGCGGGCTCGGCGGCCGCGGCGGGCTCGGTCCCGGTGACGACGGTGCGGACCTCGAGGCCGGCGACCGGGGTCGCGGGAGCGGGCGTCTCGGCGGCGGTCGCCTCGGGCGAGGTCCGCGGCGACGGCGTGGGCCGCGGCCGGGGGCTCGGACGGCGGGCGGGGCGGGATGCGGATCGGGACTCGGTGCGGTCCCCGCTCGGCGACGTCTCCCCCTGACGTCGGTACGGGGTGGGCCGCGGGGCCGTCGTCGCGGCGTCGGCGGGTCGCCGGTCGGGCGACGCTGCCGCTGCCTTCCGGAGGGGGGTGCCGGCCGCGGGCTGCGCGGCCGTCCCTCCGTCGAGGAGGCGGTCCGGGTGGAGCTCGGTCATGCACCTGACTTCCGTCGGGGACAGGGACGTCGTGCTGTGCCCGGGGGAGCGGGCGGGGCCCATGTAAACACGCCGTGACCGTTACGTGATCTGCGGACCTGGGTATGGAGGTCCGGATGTGTGCCCCGGGTCACTGAGCTGCACGGTTGTCATTCGACATTGCGTCGAACCGATGTGACTCTCGGTGATCAACACGCCGGTTGAGCGCTGAACGAGGGGCGAGGAGGCCCACACCGGGCACGAGGCCCCTGGACAGCCCGAATCGACGGCGCTTCCGGCCGACGACCCGAGGAGAGGATCTCGTGCGCGCAGTGACCTGGCACGGACGTGCCGACGTACAGGTGGACACCGTCCCCGACCCCACGCTGCAGGAGGACACCGACGTCGTCGTCGAGATCACCTCGAGCGGCATCTGCGGGTCGGACCTGCACCTGATCGAGGTGATGGCGCCGTTCATGAGCAAGGGCGACGTCATGGGCCACGAGCCGATGGGGATCGTCCGCGAGGTCGGCTCCGCGGTGACGGCGGTGAAGCCCGGCGACCGCGTCGTCGTCCCGTTCAACATCTCCTGCGGGACCTGCTGGATGTGCTCGCAGGGCCTGCAGTCGCAGTGCGAGACCACCCAGAACCGCGACCAGGGCTTCGGCGCCTCGCTGTTCGGCTACACCAAGCTCTACGGGCAGGTGCCCGGCGGCCAGGCCGAGTACCTGCGGGTGCCCTTCGGCAACACGCTGCCGATCAAGGTCCCGGACGGCCCGCCGGACGACCGCTTCGTCTACCTGTCCGACGTCCTGCCCACCGCCTGGCAGGCGGTGCAGTACGCCGCGACGCCGCCCGGCGGCACGCTGCTCGTGCTGGGCCTGGGGCCGATCGGCGACATGTGCACCCGGATCGCCCACCACCTGGGCATCGAGAACGTGTACGCCTCCGACGTCGTGCCGGAGCGGCTCGAGCGGGCCACCGCCCGCGGCACGAACGTCATCCGCTCCACGAAGAAGGACGACGTCGTCCGGCAGATCCAGGACGCGACCGCCGGCCGCGGCGCCGACGCGGTGATCGACGCCGTGGGCATGGAGGCGCACGGCTCGCCGCTGGCGCAGATCGCGCAGAAGGCGACCGCGGTCGTCCCGGACGCGATCATGGAGAAGGTCATGCAGGTCGCCGGCATCGACCGACTGGCCGCGCTGAACACCGCCATCGACGCGGTCCGCCGCGGCGGCACCATCTCGCTGTCCGGCGTCTACGGCGGCGCCACCGACCCGCTGCCGCTGATGCGGATGTTCGACAAGCAGATCCAGCTGCGGATGGGCCAGGCCAACGTGTGGCGCTGGGTGCCCGACATCCTGCCGCTGCTGGTCGACGGCGACCCGCTGGGCGTCGACGACTTCGCCACCCACCGGGTGCCGCTGGAGCAGGCACCGCAGGCCTACGCCGACTTCCGCGAGAAGAGGGACGGCGCGGTCAAGGTGCTGCTGCAGCCCTGACCCGGGTGTGAGCACACCCACCGGCCGCGCGGGGCATGTCCCGCGCGGCCGGTGCCTTGCCCCTCCGTAGGAAGTCCCACCCCGCAGGACCCAGCACGGACGACGACGTCCGCACGCTCTCCGTCCGCCGTCGTCCCTCCTGGAGTCCCTCGTGCCCCGCGGTCTGCTCGCGCTCGCCATCGGCGCCTTCGGCATCGGCACCACCGAGTTCGTCGTCATGGGCATGCTGCCCGAGATCGCCGGCGGCCTCGGGGTCTCGGTGTCCGCCGTCGGCCTGCTCATCTCCGCCTACGCCGCCGGCGTCGTCCTCGGCGCGCCGACGCTCACCGCGCTCGGCGTGCGGTTCTCCCCGCGCCAGACGCTGGTCGCGCTGATGGTCGTGTTCGTCGTCGGCAACGCGCTGTCGGCGGTGGCGCCCACCTACGAGACCCTGGCCGCGGCGCGGGTGCTGACCGCCCTGGCGCACGGGTCGTTCTTCGGCGTGGGCGCGGTGGCCGCGCGGCGGCTGGTCCCGCCGGAGCGGGCCACCCAGGCGATCTCGCTGATGATGGTCGGGCTGACGCTGGCCAACGTGGTCGGCGTCCCGCTCGGCACGTTCGTCGCCCAGCAGCTGAGCTGGCGGCTGGTGCTCGGCGCGATCGCCGGCATCGGGCTGGTCACCATCGCCGGGCTGCTGGCCTGGCTGCCCGCCGGCACCGGGGAGCGCGGCGATCTGCGCGCCGAGCTGGCCGCCTTCCGCCGCCCCCAGGTGTGGCTGGTGCTCGGCCTGACCATGGTCGGCTTCGCCGCGCTGTTCGCCGTCTACAGCTACGTCAGCCCGATCCTCACCGACCTGGCCGGCCTGCCCGAGGGCTGGGTGACGCCGGTGCTGGCGCTGTTCGGCGTCGGCACCACCGTCGGCACGCTGGCCGGCGGCCGCCTCGGCGACCGGTTCGGCTGGACGTTCGTCGTCGTCGGGCTGCTCGCCACCGCGGTGCTGCTGGCTGCCTTCGCCTTCCTCGCCCGCACCCCCGCGGCCGCCGTCGTCCTGCTGGTCCTGTTCGGCACGGTCGCCTTCGCGATGGGCCCGGTCGTCCAGAACGGCGTGATCGTGGCCGCGCGGGTCTCCGGCGGCAGCCTGGTGTCGGCGGCCAACCAGGCGGCGTTCAACGTGGCCAACGCGGTGGGCGCGGCGCTGGGCGCGCTGGTCATCTCCCTCGGCCTGGGCTACACCGCGCCGATGTGGGTGGGCGCGGGCCTCGCCCTCCTGGGCAGCGGCCTCGCGCTGGTCGCCCGGCGGGCCGACCGGCGCGAGACCGCCCGGGTGACCGCCGACGTCGGCCGGTGGGACGCGGAGGTCGGCAGCCGGCTGGCCGCCTGAGGGTTCCCCCTGGCTCCCCGGGTAGGAGGCGGGCATGACGACTCCGACGGCCGAGAGGTCGGGACAGTTCGCGCTCGGGGACCGCACGGTCAACCGCATCGGCTACGGCGCGATGCAGCTGGCCGGCCCGCACGTCATGGGCCCGCCGGCCGACCGGGAGGCCGCCGTCGCCGTCCTGCGCCGGGCCGTGGAGCTGGGCGTGGACCACGTCGACACCAGTGACTACTACGGCCCGCACGTGACCAACGAGGTCATCCGCGAGGCGCTGCACCCCTATCCCGAGCAGCTGACCATCGTCACCAAGGTCGGCGCCCGCCGGACGCCGGACGGCGCGTGGCCCGAGGCGCTGTCCCCCGACGAGCTCAAGCAGGCCGTGCACGACAACCTCGACCACCTCGGCGTCGACGTCCTCGACGTGGTCAACCTGCGCATGCCCGGCTTCGCCGCACCGGTGGAGCGCTCGCTGGCCGAGCCGTTCGAGGCGCTGGCCGACCTGCAGCAGCAGGGGCTGATCCGGCACCTGGGCGTGTCCAACGTGACGACGCAGCAGTACGCCGAGGCGCGGTCGATCGCGCCGGTGGTGTGCGTGCAGAACCACTACAACCTCGTGCACCGCGCCGACGACCCGATGCTCGACGCGCTGGCCCGCGAGGGCGTCGCCTACGTGCCCTTCTTCCCGCTCGGCGGGTTCACGCCCCTGCAGTCCGCGGCGCTGGAGACGGTCGCGCGGCGGCTGGAGACCACGCCGATGCAGGTGGCGCTGGCCTGGCTGCTGGCCCGCTCCCCCAACGTCCTCCTGATCCCGGGGACGTCGTCGGTGGCGCACCTGGAGGAGAACCTGCAGGCCGGCGCGCGGGTCCTGGGGCCGCTGGAGATGGCGGAGCTCGACCGCATCGGCGGCACCGGCGAGCCCGACGTCGACCTCTGACCCGGCCCTAGGCGGCAGAAATGGCCATTTCTGCCGCCGGGGAGGGGCCCTCCTGCGTCGTGCGGTCAGCCCATCGCGGGGCCGCCCTGCTCGGTGCCCGACAGGGTCTTCAGGAACTCGTGGCAGCGCTTGGCGCGCGCCGAGTCCTGCTCCATCACCTCGCGGAAGAAGCCGGCGATGTCGTCCAGGCCCGCGTTCTCCGCGTCCCGGACGTACTGGCCGTAGTCGTGCCCGGCCTTCAGCGAGTGGTACTGCACCGAGATCAGGTCGTAGGCGACGTCCTCGAATCCGGTCTCACCCGTGGCCATGTCGGACCTCCTCGTCGTCGGAGAGGGACGTCGGCACGGGTTCCCCGCAGGCCAGCAGCGGAAACGGACCGGCCCGTCACGACGCGCCGGAGACCGCGCCTCCCGTGACGTCCCCGCCGCCGGCGTCGTCGGCGAGCGTCCGCCCGGCCGTCGTCCCCGCGTCGTCGGCCGCGAGCCCCTCCTCGCCGGTGGACGCCGGGTCGTCGTCGGTCGAGGCCAGGTCCGCGCCCTCGGCGTAGGCGCCCGGGTCGGCCTGCGTGGTCCGGGGGTCGTTGAGGGGGTCCGGGACGTCGGGGTCGGTGACGGTCATGGCCGGTCCCTGCCCGGGGCGGCGGGCTGGCAACCCCGCGCGGCGTGCGGCAGGGTCGGCGCGACGGGTCCCCCGACGGACGGAGACGCCCCGTGACCGACCCCGCGACCCCCGCCGACCCGCCGACCCACCGCACCGGCGCGGTCGCCGAGCTGCCCGACGGCCGCCTCCGGCTGGAGTTCCGCCGCTCCTGGGGCGACGGGCCCGACGCCGTCTGGGCCGCGCTCACCGAACCCGACCGGCTGGCCCGCTGGTTCGGCACCTACGAGGGCGAGCGGGCCCCCGGCGGCCGGGGGACGCTGACGATGACCCACGAGACGGAGCCGGCGGCGATGGAGGCCCGCATCGCCGAGTGCGACCCGCCGCGGAGGCTCGTCGTCGAGTGGCCGGACCAGGAGGACTGGCGGGTCGGGCTCGCCGTGGTCGTGGAGAGCGGCCGGACGACGCTGCACCTCAGCCAGGACTTCGCCGCCGGCACCGACGTCACCGACTACGCGCTCGGCTGGCACTGGTACCTGGACAAGCTCGACGCCGAGATGGGCGGGCACCCCGACCCGGGCGACTGGGACTCCTTCCTCGCCCGCGTCGGCCCCGACTACGGCCGGGCGCCGGGGGGCTGAGCGCCGAGCGCGGCCATGACGGCGGCGGTGACCAGCCCGGCGGCGACCACCGCGGTCTCGACGGGCTCGGCGCCGGCCGGGGTCAGCCGCCGCCGCACCAGCCGCTCGGCGAGGTAGCCGGGCACGAGGGCGGCGCCGATGGCGGCGAGGACCCGCGGGGCCCGCTCGTCGTCGCCGGCGGCGAGGCGGGCCAGCGCCCGGCCGTGGACGGCCAGGGTCCACGCCGGCGGGCCGAGCGCGGTCCCGGCCCACCAGGCGTCGCGGCCGACCGTCGCCGCGCGCCCGGACAGCACCGGCGTGTCGAACGCGTGCCGCCGGCGCAGCGACAGCGCGGTCCCGGCCAGGCCCGCCGCCAGCTGGACGGCGGAGGCGGCGAGCAGCGCCCCGCGGCGGCGGGTCACCGGGCGCGCTCGGGCACCTGCACGGGCGCGGGCCCGGTCCACGGCCCCAGCGTGCCGAGGAGGGCGTTGCGCCGGCCCAGCCGCGGGCCGGCCTGCACCGGGTAGGCGTCGTAGGCGCCGGTGAGGTCCCGCACGGCGTGGACGGCGAAGTTCGGGTCCTCCTGCGCCTCCCGCGCGACGGCGACCAGGTCGGCCAGGCCCCCGGCGACGACGGCCTCCGCCTGCCGCGCGTCGACGATCAGCCCCACCGCCATCGTGGCGACGTCCGCGCCCTCGCGGATGCCCGCGGCGAAGGGCACCTGGTAGCCGTAGCCGAGCGGGTGCTGCCAGCCGCCCAGGCCGCCGCCGGAGGCGTCGACGACGTCGACCCCGCGGGCGCGCAGCTCGCGGGCGAACGCGATCGTGTCGTCGAGGGTGATGCCGTCGGGCGTGCCGTCGACGGCGGAGACCCGCACGAACAGCGGCCGGTCCTCCGGCCACCCGGCGCGGACGGCCTCGACCACCTCCAGCGGGAACCGCCGGCGCGCCTCCCGCGAGCCGCCGTAGGCGTCGGTGCGCCGGTTGGACAGCGGCGAGAGGAACTGGTGCAGCAGGTAGCCGTGCGCGGCGTGCACCTCGACGACGTCGAACCCGGCCTCGACCGACCGCCGGGTGGCCGCGGCGAACGCCTCGCGCAGCTCCCCGAGCTCGGCGGCGGTCAGCTCGTGGGGCACCGGCCCTCCGGGGGCGGCGGGCACCGGGCTGGCCGAGACGGTCGGCCAGGGCTGCTCGCCCGGGAGGGCGTCCTCCGGGGTGACCGGGGCCCCGCCCTCCCAGGGGCGGTGGCTGCTCGCCTTGGCGCCGGCGTGGGCGAGCTGGATGCCGGCGACCGCTCCCGAGGCGCGCAGGAAGCCGGCGATCCGGGCCAGTCCGGGCACGTGCGCGTCGGACCACAGGCCGACGTCGCCGTGGCTGATCCGCCCCTCCGGCGTCACCGCCGTCGCCTCGACGACGACCGTGCCGAAGCCGCCGAGCGCGAACCGGCCGAGGTGCACGAGGTGGTAGTCGCCGACCAACCCGTCGGTCACCGAGTACTGGCACATCGGGGCGACGACGAGCCGGTTCGGGAGGGTCACCCCGCGCAGCGTCAGGGGGGTGAACAGGGCCGGGGAGGGCGCGGAGCCGTTCGTGAGACTGGTCACGCCCGGGAGCCAACACCGCTCCGACCTGCGGTGTTCCCGGTGCCCACCCTGCGCGGACGTAGACGTCCTAGACGTAACATCTCTCACCGTTACAGGCGGGTGTCCTCGCTTGTACGCTTCCCGAACCCGACGGCCGGACCCGTTCCGCCGGCCCCGGGGAGACAGCACGCACCGGCGCCGGTGTCCCCGACACCCGGCGTGCCCAGAGGATGGAGACGCCGTGACCTCCGTGACCACCCCCGGTCTCGACAACGCCCCCACCACGCACGCACGGCTGCTCGCCTGGGTGCGCGAGATGGCGGAGCTGACCACCCCGGACGAGGTCGTGTGGGTCGACGGCAGCGACGAGGAGTGGGAGCGGCTCACCCAGAAGCTGGTCGACGCCGGCACCTTCACCCGCCTGGCGAAGAAGCCCAACTCGTTCTGGGCCGCGTCCGACCCCACCGACGTCGCGCGCGTCGAGGACCGCACGTTCATCTGCTCGGTCGACGAGGCCGACGCGGGGCCGACCAACAACTGGATGGCCCCCGACGAGATGAAGTCGATCATGACGGAGCTGTACCGGGGCTCCATGCGCGGCCGGACGATGTACGTCATCCCGTTCTGCATGGGCCCGGTCGAGGCCGAGAACCCGATGTTCGGCGTCGAGCTCACCGACTCCGAGTACGTCGTCGTCTCGATGCGGGTCATGGCGCGCATCGGCTCGCGGATCCTCGAGGCGATGGGCACCGACCGGCCGTTCGTGCCGGCCATGCACTCCCTGGGCGCCCCGCTCGAGCCGGGCCAGGAGGACGTGCCCTGGCCGTGCAGCCAGACCAAGTACATCGTGCACTTCCCCGAGGAGCGGGCCATCTGGTCCTACGGCTCGGGCTACGGCGGCAACGCCCTGCTGGGCAAGAAGTGCTACTCGCTGCGGATCGCCTCGGCGATGGCCCGCGACGAGGGCTGGCTCGCCGAGCACATGCTGATCCTCAAGCTGACCAGCCCGCAGCAGAAGACGTACTACGTCGCGGCGGCCTTCCCGAGCGCCTGCGGCAAGACCAACCTGGCGATGCTCGAGCCGACCATCCCCGGCTGGAAGGTCGAGACCCTCGGCGACGACATCGCCTGGATGCGGTTCGGCGAGGACGGCCGGCTCTACGCGCTCAACCCCGAGTTCGGCCTGTTCGGCGTCGCGCCGGGCACCGGCTGGGACACCAACCCCAACGCGATGCGCACCATCGACAAGGGCAACTCGGTGTTCACCAACGTCGCGCTCACCGACGACGGCGACGTCTGGTGGGAGGGCATGACCGAGGAGCCGCCGGCGCACCTCACCAGCTGGAAGAAGCAGGACTGGACGCCGGACTCCGACGAGCCCTCCTCGCACCCGAACTCGCGGTTCTGCACCCCGATCGAGCAGTGCCCGATCCTCGCGCCCGAGTACGACGACCCGAAGGGCGTGCCGATCTCGGCGATCCTCTTCGGCGGCCGCCGCAAGACGACGATCCCGCTGGTCACCGAGGCGCGGGACTGGAACCACGGCGTCTTCATGGGCGCGACGCTGTCCTCGGAGACGACGGCCGCGGCCACCGGTGCGGTCGGCGTCGTCCGCCGCGACCCGTTCGCCATGCTGCCGTTCATCGGCTACAACGCCGGGGACTACTTCCGGCACTGGGTCGAGACCGGCAAGGCGCACGACGCGACCAAGCTGCCGCGGATCTTCTACGTGAACTGGTTCCGCCGCGACGAGGACGGCGGCTTCCTGTGGCCGGGCTTCGGCGAGAACAGCCGGGTGCTCAAGTGGGTCGTCGAGCGCATCGAGGGCACCGCGGCCGCCGAGGAGACCGCCGTCGGCCACGTGCCCACGCCCGACTCGCTCGACGTCTCCGGCCTGGACATGACCGAGGACCAGGTGCGCAAGGCGCTCGCCGTCGACAAGGACGAGTGGCGTGCGGAGATCCCGCAGATCACCGAGTGGTTCGAGAAGTTCGGGGACAAGCTGCCCAGCACCATGTGGGACGAGCTGGAGATCCTCAAGAGCCGGCTCGCCTAGGCGCAGCCACGCGGGCCCCGCACCGGACAGCGTCGTCCGGGGCGGGGCCCGTGCTCGTCCGTGCCCGTCCGTGCACGGACCGGAGCCGTCTGCCTGCCGAGCGTGCGGACGTCGGTTAGCGTGGCTGGCGGTCCCGCGTCCCCCTGACGACAGGTTCGCTCCCCGGTGCCCAATCCCTACCTGCACGTGCTGCGCACGCCGCACGCGCTGCCCATGGTGCTCGCCGCCTTCATCGGCCGGCTGCCCCTGTCGATGGTCGGCCTCGGGTGCGTCCTGCTCGTCGCCGACGAGACCGGCTCCTACGGCCTGGGCGGCACGGTCGCCGCCGCAGGCGCGGTCACGACCGCCGTGGCCGGCCCGGTCATCGGCCGGCTGGCGGACACCTTCGGCCAGCGCCGGACGCTGCTGCCCGTCGTCGCGGTGTTCGCGGCGGCCGGTGCGCTGTTCCTCACCGCGGTCAAGGACGACTGGCCGCGGTGGACATTCTTCGTCACCGCGGGCATCGCGGGGGCGTGCATCCCGCCGGTCGCCTCGATGATCCGGGTGCGCTGGACCCACCTGCTGCGCGGCACCCACCGCCTGCACACGGCCCTGGCGATGGAGTCCGTCGTCGACGAGCTGGTGTTCATCGTCGGGCCGGTGCTGGTGACCTTCCTGTCGACCACCGGGCACTCGACCTCGGGCGTCGTCACCGCCTTCACCCTCGCCGTCGTCGGCGCGCTGCTGTTCGCCGCGCAGGGGCGCACCGAGCCGCCGCCGCACGGGCACGAGGCGCGCAAGGGGCCCTCGGCCATCCGCACGCCGGGGCTGCGGGTGCTGTTCGTCGTGGGCGCCGCCGTCGGGTCCATCCTCGGCACGCTGGAGATCGCGCTGGTCGCCTTCGCCGACGAGGTCGGCGCCATGGCCCTGTCCGGCGTGCTCATCGCGGGCCTCGCGCTCGGCTCGATGATCAGCGGCATCGGCTGGGGCGCGGTGCACTGGCGGCACCCGCTGCGGCACCGGCTGCTCGTCGTGCTCGCGACCCTCACCGTGCTCACCGTGCCGCTGGTCCTCATCGGCAACGTCTGGGTGATGATCCCGTTCGTCGTCGTGGCCGGGGTGGCCGTGTCGCCGTCGCTGATCAGCTCGTTCACCCTCGCCGAGCTGATCGTGCCGCGGGTGGCGGTGACCGAGGCGTTCACCTGGATCGGCACCGCGCTCGGCCTCGGCGTCGCCGTCGGCACCTCGATCGCCGGGAAGGTCGTCGACACCGTCGGCGCCAACGCCGCGTTCCTCGTCGCCACGGTCTCGGCCGGGATCGCCGCCGTCGTCGTGCTCGCCGCGCAGCGGCTGCTGCACGTGCCGGCCGAGCACGCCGCCGAGCCGGCGATGGCGCGCTGACCCGGCCGCGTCCCGCCGCGGGCGGCGGCCGGGTCCTCGGCGTCGCGCCCGAGCGGCTCGGCCGGTGGCTGGACGGCGTCGCCGCCCGCCACGGCGCCTTCGACACGGCCGTCGACGACGACGGCACCGTGCGGGTCACCTGCGCCGACGGCACGACCGTGACGCTGCGCGCGCCGTTCGGCTGGACCCCGGGCCCGGCGCCGCTCGCCACGTTCACCGCCGCCGCCCGCCGGCCGCGGCGGGCCGCCGTCCTGCTGGTGCGCCGCGGCCGCTGGGCCACCGGCGTCTTCGACGGCGCGGACCTCGTCGTCTCCAAGGTCGACAGCCGGCTGGTGCAGGGCCGCAGCGCGGCCGGCGGCTGGAGCCAGCAGCGCTTCGCCCGGCGCCGCGGCAACCAGGCCGACGCCGTGGTCGCCGCGGCCGCCGACACCGCGGCCCGGGTGCTGCTGCCGCACGCCGGCGACGTCGACGCGCTGTTCACCGGCGGGGACCGGGGGATGGTCGACGCCGTGCTCGCCGACCCCCGGCTCGCCCCGCTGGCGGCGCTGCGCCGCGAGCCGGCGCTGGAGGTCGGCGAGCCGACGAAGGAGGTCCTGCTGACCACCCCGGGCCGGTTCCGCGCCGTGCGGGTGCACGTCGTGGAACCCGGCGACCGTCCCTGAGCTCAGCCGTTCGGCAGCAGGACCAGCCGGATCGGGTCGCCCTCCTTGCGCTCGAGCATCTCGACGCCCTTGGCGGCGTCCTCGAGCGGCAGGGTGCCGGAGATCGAGCGGGACAGGTCCAGCCGGCCGTGCCGCACGAGGCCGACCAGCTGCTCCACGTGCCCGGGCTCGGAGCCGTAGTGGCCGAGGATCCGCTGCGAGAAGTAGCTGAACTGCGTGCCGTTGCGGATGGTCAGCGGCTGGTCGGTGAGCCCGACGAGCACCAGCCCGCCCTCGCGCTCCAGGCAGCGCACCGCCTGCTCGCGCACCGCGGCCACGCCGGCGAAGTCGAACGCGTGGGACAGGCCCGCGCCGCCGGTGAGCTGCCGCACCCGGCCGGCGATGTCCTCGGACGGGTCCAGGGCGAGGTCGGCGCCGAAGTCCAGCGCCCGCTGCCGGGCGGACTCCACCGGGTCGACGGCGACGATCGGCGCCGCGCCGGCCAGCCGCAGCAGCTGCACCGCGTGCGCCCCGAGCCCGCCGATGCCCCACACGCCCACCGGCTCCCCGGCGCGCACGCCGGCGGTCTTCACGATCGAGGCCCACGGCGTCGACACCGCGTCGGGCACGATGCACGCCTGCTCGAAGGGCAGCTCGTCGGGGATGGCCACGAGGGTCCCCACGGTGGCCAGCGCGTACTGCGCCCACCCGCCGTCGTAGTCGACGCCGCGGGTGTGGATCCAGCCGTCGACCTCCTCGCCGGCCTGCAGGAGGACCCGCTGCCCGGGCTGCCAGCCGGTCACACCCTCGCCGAGCTCGGCGACGACGCCGGCCACCTCGTGCCCGAGCGTGACCTCCTCGCCCTGCAGGAACAGCGGGTTGAGCGTGCCGTCGACGAGGTGGACGTCGGACAGGCAGATGCCGGCCGCGCGGACCTCGACCAGCACCTGCCCCGGTCCGGGCGCCGGGCGCGGCACCTCCTTGACCTCGAACTGCTTGGTGCGCACGTTGAGCCGGCCGGCGAGCATCGAGTCGGGCATGTCCCGCATCCTCCCTACCGGCCAGCGGGACCACACCGCCGCCTCCGGTGCACGTCCGCGGAGGTGCGCGCTCCCCGGGGCGGACGTGACGGACGGCACACGACGGCGTAACGTCCACCGGCCGTGTCAGCGACACCGACCGACACGACCGTGACCGACCCCGCGACCGACCCCGTCCTCACCGCCGAGCGCGCCCACCTGGCCCTCGCCGAGGACTGCCTCGCCGGGATGCGCGCCGCCGCGTCCGCCGTCGCGGACGCCGGCGTCGACGCCTGGGCCTCCGAGCGGCTCGGCGCCGCCCGCGCCGAGCGGCTGCGCTCGCTGGCCGCCGACCCCGGCGTGCCGCCCTTCTTCGGGCGCACCGACGGCGACGGGGAGACCTTCCACATCGGCCGGCGGCACGTCCGCGACGCCGCCGGCCGGCCGGTGGTCATCGACTGGCGGGCGCCGATGAGCCGGCCGTTCTACCGGGCCAGCGCCGCCGATCCGCAGGGCCTGGTCCGCCGTCGCCGGTTCGGCTTCTCCGGCGGCGAGCTCACCAGCTACGAGGACGAGCTGCTCGGGCTCGGCGAGGAGGGCGACGGCGCCCTGCTGCGAGCCGGGACATCGAGCCGGGTCCTGCTCCAGGAGATCGAGCGCCCGCGCAGCGGTCCCATGCGGGACATCGTCGCCACCATCCAGCCCGAGCAGGACGAGATCGTCCGCGCCCCGCTGGCGGAGTCGGTGTGCGTGCAGGGCGCGCCGGGCACCGGGAAGACCGCCGTCGGCCTGCACCGCGCCGCCTACCTGCTCTACACGCACGGCGGGCAGCTGGCCCGCACCGGCGTCCTCGTCGTCGGGCCCAACCGCGCGTTCCTGCGCTACATCGAGCAGGTGCTGCCCACCCTCGGCGAGGTCGACGTCGACCAGACGACGGTCGCCGAGCTCACCGGCCGGGTGCCGGTGCGGGCGGAGGACGCCCCGGAGGTCGCCGTCCTCAAGGGCGACGCCCGCATGGCGCAGGTGCTGGAGCGGGCGCTGTGGGGCGCGATCGCCAAACCCGCCGACGACGTCCTGGTGCCGCTGGCCGGCCGCCGCTACCGGGTGCCGGTGGAGCGGCTCAAGCGGTACGTCGACGACCTGCGGCGGCGCGGCCGGGTGCCCGACGACCAGCAGCGGCTGCACCACACCGCCGGGCGGGAGCGGCTGGCGCTGCTGCTCGCCGAGGACGCCCGCCGGCAGAAGGAGGAGACCGGCGGCAGCCCGACCGACGCCGAGACCCGGCGGGCCGCGCGCAGCCCCGAGGTCCGCGCGTTCTGCGACGCCGTCTGGCCCGCCCGCGACCCGGCCGGCCTGGTGGCGGAGCTGCTCGGCGACCCCGCCGTCCTGGCCCGCGCCGCCCGCGGCGTGCTCACCGACGACGAGCAGGCGCTGCTGTACCGGCCGGCGCCGCGCCCGGTCCGCACCGCGCCGTGGACCGCCGCCGACACCGTCCTGGTCGACGAGGTGGCCGGGCTGCTCGAGCGGACGGCGGGATACGGCCACGTCGTCGTCGACGAGGCGCAGGACCTCTCGCCCATGCAGTGCCGCGCGGTGGCCCGCCGGCTGGCCGCCGGGTCGCTCACCGTGCTCGGCGACCTCGCCCAGGCCACCGGCCCGTGGTCGCCGACCGACTGGGCGCCGACGCTCGCCGGCCTGGGCCGCCCGGACACCGCCGTCCGGCCGCTGACCCGCGGCTACCGCGTGCCGGGGGAGGTCCTCGACTACGCCAACCGGCTGCTGCCGGCGATCGCGCCCGGCCTGCCCGCGGCCACCGCCGTGCGCCGGGAGCCCGGCGCGCTCGCCGTCCGCCCGGTCGCCGACCTCGCCGGGCCGCTGGCCGAGGTGGTCGCCGACCTCGCGGCCGGTCCCGGCTCGGTCGGCGTCCTCTGCGCCGACGCCGCGGTGCCCGAGGTGGCGCGGCTGCTGGCCGCCGCGGGCCTTCCGGCGGCGGTGCTCGCCGACGACGGCTCGGCGGCCGGGCGGATCGCCGTCGTGCCCGCCGCGCTGGCCAAGGGGCTGGAGTTCGACGCCGTCGTGGTGGCCGACCCGGCGGCGATCGTGGCCGCCGAGCCGCGCGGGCTGTCCCGGCTCTACGTCGTGCTCACCCGGGCGGTCAGCACCCTGGTCGTGCTGCACCGCGACGACCTGCCCACGCTGCTGGAGGGCTGAGCGTCCCCCGACCGCGCGACCGCACGGCGCGGGTCGTTGTGGCCGGAGGTGATCTCTGTTGCAGTGTGCGCGCACGGGAGGGAGGCCCATGGACCGGCAGGACAGCCGGGCCGGCACGCTGCTCCGGTTGGCCGCGACGATCGTGGTCGCCGGGGCACTGGTGGCGGGCCTGCTCCTCCCGTGGATCGGAGGTCCCGCGATCGCCGCCCAGCAGTCCACCGGGCTTCTCGGCGACCTGCCCACCGAGTTCACGGACGCCGCGCCGCCGGGCAACACCGTGCTGCTCGCCGCCGACGGCGAGCCGATCACGTACTTCTACGACGAGAACCGCGACCCCGTGGAGCCCGCCGAGATCGCGGACGTCATGAAGGACGCGATGGTCGCCATCGAGGACGCCCGGTTCTACGGCCACCGCGGCCTGGACGTGCAGGGCACGCTGCGCGCGCTGGTCACCAACATCGCCGCGGGCGAGGTGGCCGAGGGCGGCTCGACGCTCACCCAGCAGCTGGTCAAGCAGACGCTGCTGCAGACCGCCGACACCCCGGAGGAGCGGACCGCCGCCACCGAGCAGACGGTGGGCCGCAAGCTGCGCGAGGCGCGCCTGGCCCTGGCGCTGGAGGACCTCTACAGCAAGGACGAGATCCTCACGCGCTACCTCAACATCGTCTACTTCGGCCAGAACGCCTACGGCGTGCAGCCGGCCGCCCGCGCCTACTTCGGCGTCGACGCCGCCGCGCTCACCCTGCCGCAGGCGGCCCTGCTGGCCGGCCTCGTGCAGAGCCCGGTGAACGACGACCCGTTCACCGACCCCGAGGCGGCCACCGCGCGGCGCGACGAGGTGCTGTCCCGGATGGCCGAGCAGGGCCTGGTGACCGCCGACGAGGCGGCCGCGGCCGCGGCCGCGCCGCTCGGCCTGGCGCCCGGGCCCGCCCCGCCCCGGGGCTGCGTCCAGGCCAGCGTCGGCCCGTTCGTCTGCGACTTCGTGCAGCGGTACCTGATCCAGGAGCTGGGGCTCAGCCAGGAGCAGCTGGACAACGGCGGCTACACCGTCCGGACCACGCTGGACCCCGAGCTGCAGCGCTCCGGCGACGCCGCGGTGCTCGAGACGCTGCCGCGGGAGGACTCGCTGGCCGCGATGTTCACCGCCGTCGAGCCCGGCACCGGGCACCTGCTGGCGATGAGCGTCAACCGGACCTTCGGCTACGACCTCGCCGACCGCACCCAGGAGTCGTTCAACCTCAACGTGGCGCCCAGCCAGGGCTCGGGCTCCACGTACAAGGTCTTCGTCGCCGCCGCGGCCCTGGCCCGGGGCTACTCCTCCTACTACACGCTCACCGCGCCCGACCCCTACGTCTCCCGCGTCTACAGCGGCCCGTGCGAGGGCCGGGACACCGACGGCCGGTACTGCGTCCGCAACGCCGGGTCCGGCTACCGCCCGACGCTGGACCTGACGACGGCGCTGTACCAGTCCTCCAACACCTACTTCCTCGCGCTCGAGGACGCCCTCGGCAGCGTCGAGGAGCCGGTGCGGATGGCCGAGGCGGCGGGGCTGTTCCAGTTCAGCCCGCCGGGCCTGGCGCAGCAGATCATCGACGAGAACCGCGGGTCGTTCACCTTCGGGGCCGAGGCGACCAGCCCGCTGGCACTGGCCAGCGCGTACTCGACGTTCGCCGCCGGCGGCACGCAGTGCGACGTCGTCCCGGTGACCGCCGTCCTCGACCGGAACGGGGAGCCGGCGGTCGGCGCCGACGGCGAGCCGCTCGCGGTCGGCGACCGGTGCACGCCCGAGGCGATCCCGCCCGGCGTGGCGAACACGATGAACCAGATGCTGCGCAAGGACGTCGAGCCGGGGAACCCGGGGCAGACCGGTGCGCGCGCCTACGTCCGCGGCCACCAGATCGCCGGCAAGACCGGCACCTCGCAGGACAACTACTCGGTGGCGTTCGTGGGCTACACGCCCGAGATCACCGCGAGCGTCATGGTCCTCAACCCCAAGCGCAACGAGGACGTCGGCGGCTTCGGCGGCGGCAAGGGCGCCACCATCTGGCGCGACGCGATGGAGCCGATCCTCACCACGCGCGGCAGCGGCGAGTTCGCGCCGGCCGACGAGACCGTGCAGAACGGCAACACCCGCCCGGTGCCCGGCTGCTCCACCGTCCGGGGCTGCGAGCGGACCCTCGCCGACGCCGGGTTCACCCCGCGGACGGTGCGCGTCGACAGCGACGAGCAGCCCGGCGCCCTCGTGGGCACCAGCCCGCCGCGCGGCGGCCGCGCCGTGCCCGGCCAGGTGGTGTCGATCCTGGTGAGCAACGGCAGCGACTACGTGGAGCCGGCGCCCGAGCCCGCGCCCCCGGCCGACCCCGCACCCCGGCCGGCGCCCGCACCCGGCTCGCCGTCCTCGCCGCCCCCGACGCCGTCGTCGCCTCCGCCCCCGCCCCCACCGTCCCCGGAGCCGCCGCCACCGGCCACGGAGCCGCCGACGGCGCCGGCGACCCCGGCGCCCGAGCCGCCGCCCGCACCGGCCACCCCGGCACCCGAGCCGCCGCCCGCGCCTGCCGCGCCCGCCCCGGAGACCCCGCCACCCGGCTCCCCCTGGCGGCCGGCCGGCTGACGCCGGCCCAGCCGCTCGTCGAGGGACTGGGTGAGCAGCCACCCGGCCAGCAGGACCAGGTGCAGCAGGAACAGCCACAGGCCGATGGCGACCACCGCGCCGACGACGACCAGGCCGCCGAAGGGCGCGCCCAGGTCCAGCGGCAGGGACAGGAACAGCACGAAGCCCTGCAGGAAGCCGGACAGGCAGGCGGCCGTGAACAGCGCGCCGCTGACCAGCGCGCCCCACCGGTGCCGGCCGCCGGCCACCACGCCGTAGCCCCACAGGATGGGCACGGTGAGCACGAACAGCACCGAGTAGTAGCCGACGGCGAACCGCCCGATCAGGGGCCCGGCGCCGTCCTCGCGGGCCAGGTCGGCCATGACCGTGGCGGCCAGCAGCAGCGGGTACAGCAGCAGGGGCGTGACGACGACGAGGGGCAGCGTGAGCAGCCGGCCCCGCCAGCCGGTGAGGTTCTCCCGCCGCCGGCTGAACCGCATCAGCGCCCGCCGCAGCCCCTCGCCGTACAGCGACAGCGGCAGCAGCGCCAGCGCGAACCCCAGCAGGTCCAGCCGGACGCCGGCGTCGACCAGCCGGTCCACCGCGCCCGGCGCGCCGAGCGACTCCGGCAGCAGCTCGGTCAGCCGCTCGCTGCGCGCGCGGACCTCCTCGGCCGAGGTGGCCAGCGCGGTCAGCCGGACGGAGACCAGCACCAGCGGCACCACCGCGATGCCGGCGTAGAAGGTGAGCCCCGCGCCGATCAGCGCGAGGTCACGGCCGTGCAGCAGACGGCGGGCGCCGGCCAGCAGCGTCCGTGTCTCGGCCCGCACCCGGGCCGCCGTCCACCTGCGTGCCGGGTTCACCCGCTCATGCCACCAGACCGGGCGGCCGGCCGGGGACCCGGCGCCGCTCAGTCGTCGGTGCTCGCGTCGTCGGTGGTCGGGGCGTCGTTGCCGGGGTTCTGGCCGGTCTCCTGGCAGCTGGCGTCGTTCTCGTTGCTGGCGTTGCCGCCGGCGGCGTCGCAGTTGGTCGGGCCGCGCGAGAAGTCGGTGTTGTCACCGCAGGCGACCAGGGAGCCGAACAGGGCGAGCGCGACGAGCGGCCGGGCGATCCGTGTCCGGGTGGCGCGCATCCGCGTGGAGGAGGACATGCAGCAATCGGTACACGCCCCCACGGGCGCGCAAACCGGCGGGGGTCGGCAACCTCCCGGAGTCGCCCGGTCACCTTGTGTGAGCGATGTAATTACACCGGGGTGATTGTCACACGCCGGTCACGGACCTTACGCTCTGTGTGTCCAACGGGGCGGTCCGTCACCAGTCCGGGTGACACCCCACGGACGCCGTCGAGCCGGTCCCCCTTCCGGAGGGACCGGGCCGGGGACCCATCGCAGTCCTGGGGTGTAGCGCGTGCCCGCACGCGCCGGGCGACTCCACGCCCGAACCCGTCAGCTAACCCGGTAGGCGGCCTGGGAGAAGGAGAGACCGCCGCGTGGCGTCCCTGCGCACGTCCGTCCCCGGCATGCCCGCGACCGGCCGCGGCCGCCGCGCCGCCCTCGCCCTCGCCGGCGCCCTCGGCATCGGCCTCGGGCTGGGTGCCGTCCCGGCGCCGGCCGGGGCGGAGGAGCCGGCCACGGCCGCCGAGGCCGCGCAGCTGGTCGCCGCCCGGGGCCACGACCTCGAGGTCGTCACCGAGCAGTTCAACGAGGCGCGCGAGGCGCTCGCCGCCCAGCAGGCCGCCGCCGACGCCGCCGCCGCGCAGCTGGCCACCGCCCAGGCCGCCGTGGACACCGCCCGTCAGCAGGTCATCGGCATCGCCCGGTCGGCCTACACCGGCGACAGCATGGGCTCCCTGCAGGCGCTCATGACCAGCGAGGACGCCGACGAGTTCGTCAACCGCGTCACGCTGCTGCAGGGCGTCGCCGGCTACCAGGGCGAGCTGCTCGGCCAGGCCGTGGCCGCCACCGACACCGCCACCGCCGCGCAGACCGCGGCCGCCGAGGCCGCCGCCGAGGCGCAGCGCCAGTACGACGCCGTCGCCGCCCAGCAGGCCGACCTCGAGGCCCAGATCGCCGCCTACCAGGCCGACTACGCCCAGCTGAGCGCGGAGGAGCGCCGCGCCGCCCTCGACGCCGCCGCCGCGGCGCACGCCTCCGAGGGCTCCCGCGCCAGCCGCGACGAGGACCGCGAGGAGCCCGCGACCCCCGCGGAGGAGCCCGCCGCGGCCGCCGCGCCGGCCAGCGGCGTCGCCGGCATCGTCGTCTCCACCGCCATGGCCCAGCGCGGCGACCCCTACGTCTGGGCGGCCGCCGGCCCGGACGCCTTCGACTGCTCCGGCCTCACCCAGTACGCGTTCAAGGCCGCGGGGATCAGCCTCCCGCACTCCAGCAGGATGCAGTCGACGATGGGCACCGCGGTCTCCCGCGCCAACCTGCAGCCCGGGGACCTGGTCTTCTTCTACAGCCCGGTGAGCCACGTCGGCATCTACATCGGCAACGGCCAGATGGTGCACGCGCCGACGTCGGGCGACGTCGTCAAGGTCGCGAGCGTCGACGCGATGGGCGGCTACGCCGGCGCCCGCCGCATCGGCTGACGCGCCCGGCCCCGTTGCAGGGGCCCGCCGCGAGCGTGCGAGCGGTGGGGGGCAACGGGGTCCTTCCTCACGTCCGGACCTGCTGCAGCAGGCCCCGGACGATGGCGGCCGTCGCGCCGGAGGGCAGCCGCACCTCCCGGCGGGTGACCACCCGCGGATCCACCTCCCGGGCCCCCGGCAGGCCGCTCACGTCGGCCACCACGTGCTCCCGGACCCGCAGCCGCCCGTCGGCCGCCGGCGGGACCGGGGAGCCCGGGCCCCGCACCACGTGCTCGTGCAGCACGCTGCCGCCGGGGGCGGAGAGCACCTCCCGGCGCAGGTGCGGCCACAGGGGCAGTGGCCAGCGCCGGACCTCGAGGTCCGGGTCGCCGAACCGGCGGTCCTCCACCTGCTCGGCCGGCCCGTGGCCCCGTCCGGAGGCTCGCGCCGAGCTTGCGAGGCGTGAGAGGGACGGGGTCCTTCCAGCAGCGGGTGCGCGCCGCGTGCGCCCCGGCTGGGCGCGGGTCGCGCCCGGCCGGGGCAGGGCCGCGGCGACCAGGTCCGGCCGCAGGTCGGCCATCCGGCGCAGCAGGACCAGGCAGAACTCCCGCCGCGCCGGACCCCGCACGGCCCGACCCTGCCACGCACGTCACACCCCGCGACCGGGACGTCGGCGTCCGCTGCCGCGTTGACCCTCCGGAACCGCCCCCGACCCGAGGACCGCGCACCGATGAACCCCCGCACCGTCGCCCTGGCCTTCCGCGCCGTCGCCGTCGCCGAGGCCCTGTCCTGGATCGGCCTGCTGGCCGGGATGTACGTCAAGTACGTGCCGGAGACCTCGGAGGTCGGCGTCCAGGTGTTCGGGCCGGTCCACGGTGCGGTGTTCGTCGCCTACGTGGTCGTGGCCCTGGTCGCCGCGCGGGTGCTCGGCTGGTCCCGCTGGACGACGCTGCTCGCGCTGGCCGCCTCGGTCCCGCCGCTGGTCACCGTCGTGTTCGAGCGCTGGGCCGGGCGCACCGGGCGGCTGGCGGCGCCGGTCCGGGCCTGACCTACCGTTCCGGTCATGCCGGAGCCCGTGCTGCCCTCGACCGCCCGCAGCCTGCTGGCCCGCACCGCCCGGGTGCAGCGCGAGGGCCGGGCACCCAGCCTGGTCGCCGGGGTGGTCCGGGACGGCGGGCTGGCGTGGTCGGCCGGCCGGGGCGACGTCGCCGAGCCGCACACCGACGTGCAGTACCGGCTGGGGTCGATCAGCAAGACCGTCACCGCCGTCGCGGTCATGCGGCTGCGCGACGAGGGCCGGCTGGCGCTGGACGACCCGCTGGACCGGCACGTGCCCGGCACGCCGTTCGGGAACCGCTCGATCGGCCAGCTGCTCTCGCACCTGGCCGGCGCCGCCGCGGAGAGCCCGGGCGGCTGGTGGGAGCGGGTGCCCGGCGGCCCGCTGGCCGACCTGCGGCTGTCCGGGGAGCACGTCGTCCTGGGCGAGGCCCGGCGCTTCCACTACTCGAACCTCGGCTTCGGCCTGCTCGGCGAGCTCGTGGCCCGGCTGCGCGAGCGGTCGTGGGAGGACGTCGTCGCCGCCGAGGTGCTCGCGCCGCTGGGCATGACCCGGACGACGCCACGCCCCTCCGGCCGCGCCGCGCAGGGGTACGCCGTCCACCCGTGGGCCGACGTCGTCCTGCCCGAGCCCGAGCACGACGCCGGCGTGATGGCCGCCGCCGGGCAGCTGTGGGCGACGCTGGCCGACCTCGCCCGCTTCGCCGCCTTCCTGCTCGGCGACACCGGCGACGTGCTGTCCCCGGCGACGCTCGAGGAGATGGCCGTGCCGGCCGGCGTCGACGGCTCCTCCCCGGCCTGGTCGGCCTACGGGCTGGGCCTGCAGGTGCTGCGGGTCGACGGCCGCACGCTCACCGGCCACGGCGGCTCGATGCCCGGCTTCCTGGCCGGCGTGTTCGTCGACCGCGAGGAGGGGACCGGCAGCGTCTCACTGGCCAACACCACCAGCGGCCTGGACGTGCTCGTCCCCGGCCTGCTCGCCGACCTGCGCGCCGCCGAGCCGCGGGTGGCCGAGCCGTGGCGCCCGGCGCAGCCGCCGGTGCCGCTCGAGCAGCTCGGCATCTGGTACTGGGGCCCGGCGCCGCACGCGCTGCGCGCCGTGGAGGGCGGCCTGCTGCACCTCGGTCCGCTGCCCGGCCGCTCGGGGCGGGCCAGCCGCTTCCGCCGCGACGCCGACGGCACCTGGGTGGGCCTGGACGGCTACTACGCCGGCGAGCCGCTGCGGATCGCCGAGGACCACCTGGACCTCGGCACGTTCGTCTTCACCCGCACGCCCTACGACCCGGCCGCCCCCGTCCCCGGCGACGTCGACCCCCGCGGCTGGTCGGCCGGCTGAGTGCGCACTTCCGTGGATGTGCCCGGTGCACTTCCGCGGATGTGCACCGCCGTCACGGCCGGTCGAAGGCGTCCATCGTGGTCTTGACGACGGCGCCGTAGGCCAGGTGCGGCACGATGTCGCTCACCCAGTCGGTGGCCGACCAGCTGCGCGGGTCGGTGATCCCCAGCGCCGCCATCGGGCCGTTGGCCGCGACCAGGACGCCGAGCGTGGTGAGCAGCGTCCCGACCAGCGGCTGCGAGCGGAACCCCGAGGCGCGGGCGAGCCCGACGACGACGCCCACACCGATGCCCGCGACGAGACCGGTCAGCGGCCCGAGCCCCTGGATCCGGTTCTGCCGGTGCTCCTCGTCGCCCGGGATCGGCACGTGCGCCTTCTCGGCGAGCTTCTCCACAGTCTGCTCGGGCGTGGAGCTGGTGCCGCGGCCGCGGACGGTCATGTCGAGATAGGTGACGGCGTTGAGCGCGGTGGTGCCCGCCGCGCCGGCCGCGGCGCCCCGCACCGCCCAGCCCAGCGTGCTGATGCCCCGTCTGCCCTTGCCGAACGTCCCCACGGGGGTGCGTCTCGCCATGCCGTCCGCGGTACCCGCCGCGCTCACCAGGGCAAACGGGCGCATCCTGGGGGAGTGGACGACGCGGGCGCGGCCCTGGAGCGGGCGATCGACGCGCTGCTCGACGCCCGCGCCCCCGGTGCCACGATCTGCCCGTCGGAGGCGGCCCGCGCGGTCGACCCCGAGGGCTGGCGCGACCTCATGCCGGCCGCCCGCGCCGCCGCGGGACGGCTCGCGCGGCGGGGCGCGGTCGAGGTGACCCAGCGCGGCGCGGTGGTCGACGTCGCCACCGCCCGCGGCCCGGTGCGCGTCCGCCGGGTCAGCTGACCGGCAGCGGGCGGGCGAGGAAGGCGGCGAGCAGCCGGGCGGTCCGGTCGACGGTGCCGGTGTGCAGCACCTCGTACCCGTGCGTGCTGAGCGTGGGCAGGCTGACCAGCGCCGCCCGCGCCGTCTGGCCCGAGGCCTTCGCCTGCGAGGCGTCGGAGTCGAAGGACTGCCACACCGCCGTCTGCGGGTCCACGCCGAGCTCGCGGCCGGTGTCCACGAGCGCGTCGGCGACCACCCGGTCGTAGACGACGGCGTCGTCGGCGTAGGCGACCACGGGGCCGCCGTCGACGGTGACCTGGTACTCGGCCTCCGCCGGGCCGACGTCGAGGGCGACGGTGAGGTCGCCGGGCAGGGTCCGGGCGGCGTAGGAGGCGCCGATGCCGCCCATCTCCTCGCTGGTGCTGGCCACCAGGTACACGTCGCCGTGCGGGCGCCCGCGCAGCAGCCGGGCGGCGCCGACGAGGGCGGTCAGCGCGGCGCGGTCGTCGAGGAAGTAACCGCCGACGAAGTCGCCGAAGCGGGTGAGCCCGCGCCGGTCGGCGTGCACGCACACCCGGGTGCCGGGGTGCACGCCGGCCGAGGCCAGCTCGTCGGCCGGGCGCCCGGTGAAGACGTAGACGTGCGACCAGTCCACGGCCTTGTCGCCCTGGTCCGGCTTGGTCTCCCAGATGCGCGGGCTGTCGGTGGTCGTGTGCTCCGAGCCCAGGGTGAGCACGCCGGTCAGCTCCTCCCGCCGACCGAGGACGGCGACCGGGCCGAGGCCGAAGTTGCCCGGGTACATGACGCCCAGCGAGCTGACCCGCAGCGTGCCGTCGGGCTCGACCCGCTTGACCATCATCGACAGCTCGTCGAGGTGTGCCGTCACGCGGACGGCCGGGGCCGACCGGTCCCGCCCGTGCAGGAGGGCGACCAGGTTGCCGGCGGCGTCCACCGTCACCTCGTCGGCCAGCGGCTCGAGCTCCCGGCGGACGACGCCGCGCACCGCCTGCTCCTCCCCGCAGGGGCCGTAGGTGCGCAGCAGTTCGTCGAGCAGGTCGGGCAGCGGGGTGGCCACGGGGCTCCTCGGGTCGGCGACGGCGTCCGGACCCGTCCTACCCGCCCGGCGCCGGGTCCGCCCCCGCGGCCCGCTCCAGCAGCGGGGCGACCCGGTGGTCGACGTAGCGGCGCAGCGCCAGCGCGGTGTCGGTGCGCTCCACGCCGGGGACGGCGAGCACCTGTTCGGTGAGCCGCCACAGGTCGTCGGCGTCGACCGCGACCACGCGCACGAGCAGGTCGGCGGCCCCGGACAGCGCCGTCACCTCGAGCACCTCGGGCAGCGCGGCGAGCGCGGCTGCGACCTCCTCCAGGCTGCGCTGCACGACCTGCACGGTCACGTAGGCGCCGAGCCGGTAGCCGAGCGCCTCGGGCCGCACCCGGGCGTCGAACGGCGCGAGGAGGCCGCCGGACTCCAGCCGGGCCAGCCGCGCCTGCACGGTGTTGCGCGCCAGCCCCAGCCGCTGGGACAGGGCCATGACCGTGGCGCGGGGGTCGTCGGTCAGCGCCTGCACCAGGCGGGCGTCGGTGGCGTCCAGACGGTCCGGGCCGGGCGGCATCTGCTCAGTCTGACACGTTCGGACGTCCTACCAGTTGTCATCCTGCGCAGTCCGCCGTCGTGACCTTGCGCAATCCGGGAGGGGGGTGATGTGCTCCGCGGGGGGTCGGTCGTGCCACGATGTGTGAGTGCCGCCACACCCCGGCGCACACAGGACGTCCAGCACCGCGACCGGCCGGCGACCCCGGCGGCGCGGCCGACGGCGAGGAGGAGCGCGTGAGCGTGCCGAGCGGAACGACGGAGGCGGTGGACCCCGTACCCGGTGCGGCGGCGCCCCACCTGCCGCAGCAACCGGACCTGGTGCAGCTGCTGACCCCGGAGGGCGAGCGGGTCGAGCACCCCGAGTACTCCCTCGAGATCGGCGACGAGGACCTGCGCGGGCTGTACCGCGACCTCGTGCTGGTCCGCCGCTGGGACGTCGAGGCCACCGCCCTCCAGCGCCAGGGCGAGCTCGGCATCTGGGCCTCGCTGCTGGGCCAGGAGGCCGCCCAGATCGGCGCCGGGCGCGCGATGGGCGCCGACGACATGGCCTTCCCCACCTACCGCGAGCACGGGGTGGCCTGGGTGCGCGGCGTCGACCCGCTGCACGTCATCAGCCTGTTCCGCGGCGTCGACAACGGCGGCTGGGACCCGGTGGCGACGGGGTTCAACCTCTACACCGTCGTCATCGGCGCGCAGACCCTGCACGCCACCGGCTACGCGATGGGGCTGCAGCGCGACGGCGCGGAGAGCGCGACGCTGGCCTTCCTCGGCGACGGCGCCACCAGCCAGGGCGAGGTCAACGAGGCGATGATCTGGGCGGCGAGCTTCTCGGCGCCGGTCGTCTTTTTCTGCCAGAACAACCAGTACGCGATCAGCGTGCCGCTCGAGCGGCAGTCGCGGGTGCCGCTGTACCGGCGCGCGGCCGGCTTCGGCTTCCCCGGCGTGCGGGTCGACGGCAACGACGTCCTCGCCGTCCTCGCCGTCACCCGGGCGGCGCTGGCCGCCGCCCGCGAGGGCCAGGGCCCGACGTTCGTCGAGGCGTTCACCTACCGGATGGGCGCGCACACCACCTCCGACGACCCCACCCGCTACCGGCTGGCCAGCGAGCTGGAGGAGTGGAAGCTGCGCGACCCGATCGCGCGGGTGAAGGCGCACCTGTCCCGCAGCGGCATCGCCGACCAGGCGTTCTTCGACGCCGTCGAGGCCGAGGCCGACGAGCTGGCCGCGCGGATCCGGAAGGGCACGCTGGAGATGCCCGACCCGCCGGGCACGGCGATGTTCGACCGGGTGTACGCGGAGCAGACGCCGCACCTGGCGGCGCAGCAGGCGGCCTTCGAGGCCTACCAGGGGAGCTTCGAGGGGGCGGGTCACTGATGGGCACCGAGACGCTCACCATCGGCAAGGCCCTCAACCTCGGCCTGCGCCGCGCCATGGAGGACGACGCCAAGGTCGTGCTCATGGGGGAGGACATCGGCCGCCTCGGCGGCGTCTTCCGCATCACCGACGGCCTGCAGAAGGACTTCGGCGAGGACCGCGTCGTCGACACCCCGCTGGCCGAGGCCGGCATCCTCGGCACCGCCGTCGGCCTGGCCATGCGCGGCTACCGGCCGGTGTGCGAGATCCAGTTCGACGGGTTCGTCTTCCCCGCCTACAACCAGATCGTCACCCAGGTCGCGAAGATCCACGCCCGCTCCCGCGGGAAGCTGGCCATGCCGATCGTCATCCGCATCCCGTTCGGCGGCGGCATCGGCGCGGTCGAGCACCACAGCGAGAGCCCCGAGGCGTACTTCGCGCACACCCCGGGGCTCAAGGTGGTCGCGGTCAGCAACCCGGTCGACGCCTACTGGGGCATCCAGCAGGCGATCGCGCACCCCGACCCGATCGTCTTCCTCGAGCCCAAGCGGCGGTACTGGGAGAAGGCCGAGGTCGACACCGACGCCACGCCCGACCCGCTGTTCGCCTCCCGGGTGGTCCGCGGCGGCGACGACGTCACGGTGCTGGCCTACGGCCCGATGGTGAAGACGGCGCTGCAGGCCGCCGACGCCGCCGCCGAGGAGGGCCGCTCGCTGGAGGTCGTCGACCTGCGCACCCTCTCGCCGCTGGACCTGGATCCGGTGGTCGAGTCGGTGCGCCGCACCGGCCGCTGCGTCGTCGTCCACGAGGCGCCGGTGACCCTCGGCCTCGGCGCGGAGATCGCCGCCCGGATCACCGAGGAGTGCTTCTTCTCCCTGGAGGCGCCGGTGCTGCGGGTCGGCGGCTACGACACCCCCTACCCGCCGTCGAAGCTGGAGGAGGAGTACCTCCCCGACCTCGACCGCGTGCTCGACGCCGTCGACCGGGTGGTGGCGTCCTGATGGGCCGGCTGCGCCAGTTCAAGCTCCCCGACGTCGGGGAGGGGCTGACCGACGGCGAGATCCTGCAGTGGCTGGTGGCGGTGGGCGACACCGTCACCGTCAACCAGCCGCTGTGCGAGGTGGAGACCGCCAAGGCCGCCGTCGAGCTGCCCTCGCCGTACGCCGGCACGGTCACCGAGCTGCTGCACGAGGCGGGCACGACCGTCGACGTCGGCACGCCGATCATCACGATCGACGTCGGCGGCGAGGACGCCCCCGCCCCCGCCCCCGCCTCCGCCCCCGCCCCCGCCGCTCCGGCGGACGGCGGGGAGGCCGGGGCCGGGCTGATCGGCGGGGCCGCCCCGGGCGGGCGGACGGCGGTGCTCGTCGGCTACGGGCCGCGGAACACCGAGGCCCGCCGGCGCCCGCGCCGGTCGGCGCCTCCCGTGCACGCCGCCGCACCCGCCCCGCCGGGCGCGGACCACGGGTCGGGCGGCTCCGAACGGCCGCCGCTGCTGGCCACCGCCCCCGACGCCACGGTCAAGCCGGTGCGGCACGGCGGCCTCGAGGTGGGCCGGCAGGCCGAGGCGCACGCCCGCGCCGAGGCGGCCGCCCCCTCCCGGCCGGCCACGCCCGGCCGGGGCACGGTGCGCCCGCTGGCCAAGCCGCCGGTGCGCAAGCTCGCCCGCGACCTCGGCGTCGACCTCACCGCGCTCACCGGCAGCGGCGCCGGCGGGGTCATCACCCGCGAGGACGTCACCGCGGCCGCGAGCGCGCCGTCCGCCCCGGCCGTGGTGCCCGCGCCCGTGGCCCCCGCCGCCGGCGAGCAGCGGATCCCCGTCAAGGGCGTGCGGAAGGCCACGGCGGCGGCGATGGTGGCCAGCGCGTTCACCGCGCCGCACGTGACCGAGTTCCTGACCGTCGACGTCACCCGGATGATGAAGCTGCGCGCGCGGGTCGCGGCGCGGCCGGAGTTCGCCGGCGTCAAGGTCAGCCCGCTGCTGTTCGTGGCCAAGGCGCTGCTGCTCGCGGCGCAGCGGCACCCGGTGGTGAACAGCTCGTGGGACGAGGCGGCGCAGGAGATCGTCGTCCACGGGCAGGTCAACCTCGGCATCGCCGCGGCCACCCCGCGCGGGCTGGTCGTGCCCAACGTCAAGGACGCCGGGCGGCTGTCGCTGACCGAGCTCGCCGGTGCGCTCACCGGGCTCACCGAGACGGCGCGCGCGGGGCGGACGGCGCCGGCGGACATGACGGGCGGGACGATCACCATCACCAACGTCGGGGTGTTCGGCGTCGACACCGGGACGCCGATCCTCAACCCCGGCGAGTCGGCGATCCTGGCCTTCGGCGCGGTCCGCGAGATGCCCTGGGTGCACAAGGGGCGGATCGCCGTCCGGCAGGTGACGCAGCTGGCGCTGTCGTTCGACCACCGGATCATCGACGGCGAGCTCGGCAGCCGGTTCCTCGCCGACGTCGGGGCGCTCCTGGCCGACCCGGGCCTGGCGCTCGCGTTCTGACCCCGGACACGGGTCGAGGGCCTGCCGATCCCGGTCGGCAGGCCCTCGGTCCGGGGCTCAGGCGCGGCGGTCGAGCTGCCCGCGCAGCAGCAGCCAGCCGACGACGGCCAGGTACGCGCCCACCGGCACGCCCCCGCCCGTCTGGGACAGGAACAGGAAGACCGGCGTCACGAGGGGCAGCAGCGCGACGAGCGGGCGGGACACCCGCCCCGAGCGCCACAGGCCGACGGCCAGGGCGGCCGAGCCGAGGAACCACAGCGCGTTGGCCACCAGCGCCACGGCGGGGAAGAAGGCCAGGTCCTCGCCGTTGACGACGCTGGACAGCATGCCGCCGCTGAGCAGCACCGTCCCGGTCGAGGTGACGACCGCCGGCCAGCGGGAGCCGGCCAGCGCGGCGAGGTGCAGGTAGAGGACCGGCAGCGCCCAGAGCATCCCGGCGGTGCCGACGAGGATGGCGGCGGTGCGCGGCTCGATCGCCGGGTCGGTGTCCTGCGGGTAGAGCAGCTGGGTGACGCCGACGGCGACCGAGATGCCGGCGGCGACGAGCGCGGCGGCGCCGGCCCGGGCGCTGGTCCGGGGCCGGGTCGCGGCGGGGACGGGGGTGGGCAGCGTGGTGGTCACGAGGGCTCCTCGGCTCGGTGGGGACGCCTGGTCAGGCGGTCGCCGAGGACGCTAGGAACGACCGGGGCCCGCCGGCGTCGGCCTGCGGTCCACATCCGGGGGCGGTGGGTCGCGACCGCGGTGTCGACCTTGGTCGAACCGCCGTGTCGCCTTCCGGGGGACGCGCGGCCGGCTCCGGGACCCGTAGGTTCCCGTGCCGTGACGACGACCGCCGCGGCCGCCCGGCACCCCGCGGTCGCGGCGGCGGCGGTGCCCCGCTGGACCAGCGGGCATGACCTGGCGGTCGCCGCCGGCCTGGCGGTGTGGGGGCTGGTCGAGGTCGTCCTCTCGCCCGGCCTGGCCCCGGTCCCGGGCGCGCTGTTCGTCCTGGTGTCCACCCTCCCGCTGGCGCTGCGCCGCCGGTTCCCCGGCTCGGTCACCGCCGTCGTGTCGGCCGCCCTCGTCGTGCACGCGGCGACCGCGGAGGCGGCGGCGACCTTCACGCCCTTCCCGAGCCTGCTGCTGGCCGCCTTCACCGTCGCCGTGCACGTCCGCTCGCTGCCCGCGGCGGTGGGCCTGGGCGCGCTGCCGCTGGCCGCCATGGCGGCGGCGGGGCAGCTCGGCTACTTCGGCGTCGAGGGCGCCCACCCGCGGGCGCTGGTCCTGCTGTTCTTCTTCGTGGCGGGCGCCTGGACCGGCGGGCGCGTCGTCCACCACCGGGCGCTGGCCGCCCTGCGCGCCGAGGCCGGCTCGGCCGCCGCGGCCGACCGGGCCGTGGCGCAGGAGCGGGCCCGCATCGCCCGGGAGCTGCACGACGTCGTCGCGCACGCGGTGTCGGTCGTGGTGCTGCAGACCGGCGCCGCGGAGCTGTTCGTCGGCCGCGACCCGGACCGCGCCCGCGACCACATCGGCACGGCGCGCCGCACCGCCACGGAGGCCATGGCGGAGATGCGCCACCTGCTCGACGTCCTGCGCGAGGGCGAGGCCGTCTACCTGCCGCAGCCGGGCATCGAGCGGCTGCCGGACCTGGTCGACGAGGCGCGCGGCGCCGGCCTGGACGTGGCGCTCACCGTGGACGTCGCCGGGCCCGTGCCCGACGGGCCCTCCCTGGCCGTCTACCGGATCGTGCAGGAGTCCCTCACCAACGTGCTGCGGCACGCGCCGGGCGCGCCGACCGCCGTCACCGTCGCCCGCGCCGGGGACGAGCTCACCGTGGCGGTCCGCGACCACGGTCGCCGCGCGACGCCCGGGGACGCGCCGCCGGCGCCCTCCGGCCTGAGCTCCGGGGGCTACGGCATCCCGGGCATGCGCGAGCGGGTCCGCGTGTACGGCGGGTCCCTGGCGGTGGGGCCGGAGCCGGACGGCGGCTGGCTGGTCCGCGCGGTCCTCCCGGTGGGGCCGTCGTGACGGCGCCGCGGCGGCTGCGGGTCGTCGTGGCCGACGACCACGCGCTGGTCCGCTCGGGCATCACCGGCCTGCTCGAGGCGGGCGACGTCGAGGTGGCCGGGCAGGCCGCCGACGGCGCGGAGGCGGTCGAGGTGGCGCTGCGGGTGCGGCCCGACGTCGTGGTGATGGACGTGCGCATGCCGCGCCTGGACGGCATCGAGGCGACCCGCCGGCTGCGCCGGGACCCCGCCGGCCCCCAGGTGCTCGTGCTCACCACCTTCGACCTCGACGAGTACGTCTTCCGGGCGCTGGAGGCGGGGGCCGCCGGGTTCCTGCTCAAGGACGCGCCGCCGGGCCGGCTGGTCGACGCGGTGCGCACCGTCGCCGACGGCGACGCGCTGCTCGCCCCCGCCGTCACGCGCCGGCTGATCGAGCGGCACCTGCGCGCGCCGGCGCCGGCCACCGGGCCCGACCCCGCCGCCGACCTCAGTCCGCGGGAGCGGGAGGTGTGGCTGCTCGTCGCGCAGGGGCTGTCCAACGCCGAGATCGCCGGCACGCTCGTGGTCACCGAGGCCACGGTCAAGGCGCACGTCACCCGCCTGCTGGCCAAGCTCGGCGTGCGCGACCGGGTGCAGGCGGTCGTGCGCGCCTACGAGACCGGGCTCGTCCGCCCGGGCGGCTGAACGGCGCTACCGTGCGCCGGTGACCGACCTCGACCGGCTGCTCGCCGCCGCCGCCCGCGCCCGGGTGCCCGAGGGCGGGTTCGGCTACCTCGGCGCCGACGGCGCCCTCGTGCCCGGCCGCCCGCAGCAGACCTGGATCGTCGCGCGGATGACCCACGTCTTCGCGCTGGCGCACCTGCTCGGCCGGCCGGGCGCGGAGGAACTGGTCCGTCACGGCCTCGCGGCGCTGCGCGGGGGGCCGCTGCACGACGGCACGAACGGCGGCTGGCGGGCGGCGGAGGACGACGACACGAAGAGCGCGTACGTGCACGCCTTCGCCGTCCTGGCGGGGGCGACCTCCACCGCCGCCGGCGTCGACGGGGGCCCGGCGCTGCTCGACGAGGCGCTGGCCGTGTGGGACCGGCACTTCTGGGACGACGACGCGGGCCTCGCGGTCGAGGAGTGGACCGCGGACTGGTCCCGGCTGTCGGACTACCGCGGCGCCAACGCGAACATGCACGGCGTCGAGGCGACCCTCGCCGCGGCCGACGCGCTCGGCGGGCCGCACGCCCCCCGGCTGCGGCAGCACGCGCTGCGCAGCACGGAGCGGATCGTGCACGGCTGGGCCCGCGAGCGGGACTGGCGGCTGCCCGAGCACTACGACGCCGCGTGGACGCCGCTGCCCGGGCACAACCGGGACCGGCCGGCCGACCCGTTCCGGCCCTACGGCGTCACCGTCGGGCACCAGTTCGAGTGGTCGCGGCTGTGCCTGCACCTGCGCGCGGCGCTGGGCGACGCCGCACCCGCCTGGCTGCTCGACGACGCGGTCGGGCTGTTCGACGCCGCCGCCGGCCGGGGCTGGGCCGCCGACGGGGAGCCGGGCTTCCCCTACACGCTGGACTGGGACGACCGGCCGGTGGTGACCGCGCGGATGCACTGGGTGCTGTGCGAGGCGGTGGCGGCGGCCGCCGTGCTCGGCGCGGTCACCGGCGAGGACCGCTACGCCGACCTGGCCGCGGCCTGGCGGGCGCACGGCGAGGAGCGCTTCGCCGACCCCGCCACCGGCAACTGGCACCACGAGCTCACGCCGTCGGGCGAGGTGGCCACCGGCACCTGGGCGGGGCAGCCGGACGCCTACCACCTGGCGCAGATGCTGCTGCTCGAGGGCGCCCCGGTGCGGGGGAGCGTGGCCGCGGCGCTGCGCTGACCAGGCCGGTCGGTGTGTCCGCTCCAGCGAGCGTGGGTAGGGGTCGGTCGTCCGCAACGAATCCCGAGCAACGAGGAGCGTTCCCGTGGCCAGCGTGCAGGAATCCGTCGACGTCGACGTCCCCATCCGGGTCGCCTACGACCAGTGGACGCAGTTCGAGTCCTTCCCGCAGTTCATGGGCGGCGTCGAGCGCATCACCCAGGTGAACGACACGCTCACCCACTGGGTCACCAACATCGACGGCGTCAAGCGCGAGTTCGACGCCGAGATCACCGAGCAGCACCCCGAGGAGCGGGTGGCCTGGGCGAGCACCGGCGGCGAGGCCAAGCACGCCGGCGTCGTGACCTTCCACCGCCTCGACGACAGCAAGACCCGGGTCATGATCCAGATCGACTGGGAGCCGCAGGGCATCGTGGAGAAGGCCGGCGCCGCGCTCGGCTTCGACGACCGTCAGGTCAAGGCCGACGCCCAGCGGTTCAAGGAGTTCATCGAGAGCCGCGGCACCGAGACCGGTGCCTGGCGCGGCGACGTCCCGCGCCCGGACCAGCAGTAGGGACGAACGACGGCGCCCGTCCCCTCCGGCCGGAGGGGACGGGCGCCGTCGTTCGTGCCGGTCGGCTACTCGGCGTCGAGGTCCTGGGCCACCAGGTCGGCGATGTGCTCGACCACCGAGGCGTCGTCGCTGGTGACGGTGACCTCGGCGCCCTTCTGGGCACCGAGCGTCATGATCATCAGCGGCGAGCCGGCGTCGACCGGGTTGCCTCCGGGGGTGGCCAGGGTGACCGGGACGCCGGCCTTGCCCACGGCCTCCGCGATGAGCGCGGCGGGGCGGGCGTGCAGGCCGACCCGGGAGCCGACGGTGACGGTCTGACTGGGCATGGGGTGGGTGTCCTCGCTGCTCGGAGTGGGTGGTGGGGTCGAGCCTGCCGTGTCAGACGCGTGCGGGCGCGCTGACGGCCGTCGCGGTGTGCGCGTGGGCCAGGTCGACGGCGTCCTCGGGGACCGCCTCCGCCTTCGGCCGGCCGATGCTCTTGGCGATGGTGACCGCCAGGGCGCCGACCACGGTGCCGACCACCAGGGCGAGCAGGAACACCAGCACCCCGCTCATCGCGAAGAACACGAAGATGCCGCCGTGCGGGGCGCGCAGCTCGACGCCGGCGGCCGCGACGATCGCGCCGGTGGTGGCGCCGCCGAGCATCATCGACGGGATGACCCGCAGCGGGTCGGCCGCGGCGAACGGGATGGCGCCCTCGGAGATGAAGGACAGGCCCAGCAGCCACGCCGCCTTGCCGTTGTCGCGCTCGGCGGGGGTGTAGAGCTTCGGCCGGATGACGGTGCTCAGCGCCATCGCCAGCGGCGGGACCATGCCGGCGGCCATGACGGTCGCCATGATGACCAGCTCCTGCTGCCCGCCCTCGCCGGAGATCGCGGCGGTGAGGCCGGTGGTGGCGAAGACGTAGGCCGCCTTGTTCACCGGGCCGCCCAGGTCGAAGCACATCATCAGGCCGAGGATGATCCCGAGCAGGATCGCCGCGCTGCCGGTCAGGCCGTTGAGCCAGTCGCCCAGGCCGTCCAGCGCGAGCGCCAGCGGCCGGCCGAGGACGACGGCCATGAGGCCGCTGGAGATCAGCGTGGCCAGCAGCGGGATGATCACGACCGGCTGCAGGCCGCGGACACCGGCGGGCAGCCGCCACGAGGCGATCCACTTCGCCGCGAAGCCCGCGATGATGCCGCCGACCAGGCCGCCGATGAAGCCGGCGCCCACGGTCACCGACACGGCGCCGACGACGAAGCCGGGGACGATGCCCGGGCGGTCGGCGATGGCGAACGCGATGAACCCGGCCAGCGCGGGGACGAGGAAGCCGAACGCGGCCTGGCCCAGCACGGTGCAGACCGCGCCCAGGTAACCCCAGAAGCCGTCGTTGAGGCCCTCGACGCCGGAGGCGCTGGGCAGGTCGAAGAACGAGTTGTTGAGCACCCAGTTCAGGGCGTAGCTGCTGCCCTCTTCCACGGGCGCGCTCGTGACGGTGGAGGGGTCGGTGCTGACGATCTGGTAGCCGCCGAAGAGGAAGCCCAGCGCGATGAGCAGACCGCCGGCCGCGACGAACGGGATCATGTAGCTGACGCCGGTGAGCAGCCAGCGGCGGATCTCGGCGCCGGTGCTCGGCCGGCCGGCCGGGGCGGTCGCGGCGGCCTCGCCGCCGGTGCCGCCGGGCACGCGGCGGGCGTTCGGGTCGTCGGCGGCGGCCAGCGCCTCGCGGATCATGCCGTCGGGGTCGTTGATGGCGCGCTTGGTGCCGGCCTGGACGACCGGCTTGCCGGCGAACCGGTCGCGGTCCCGCACGCCGACGTCGACGGCGAACACGACCGCCTCGGCGTCGCGGATGACCGCCGGGTCCAGCGGGGTGGCGCCCGAGGAGCCCTGGGTCTCGACCACCAGGTCGACGCCGGCGGCCTGCGCCGCGGCGGTGAGCTTGTCGGCGGCCATGTAGGTGTGCGCGATCCCGGTCGGGCAGGCGCTGACTGCGACCAGCTTGCGCCGCGCGGCCGGGGCGGCGGCAGGAGCGTCGGCGGGGGCGGCCGACGGGGCCGCGGCGGCCGGGGCGGTGGCGGGGGCCGGGACCGAGGGGGCCGCGGTCGCGCCGGCCGCCGGCTGCGGGGAGACGACCTCCTCGACCAGCCGGACGACGTCCTCCGCCGAGCCCGCGGCCCGCAGCGAGGCCACGAAGTCCGGCCGGACCAGCGCGCGGGCCAGCGCAGACAGCAGGGTGAGGTGGTCGGCGTCGCCGGCGGCGGGCGCGGCGATGAGGAAGACCAGGTCGGCCGGGCCGTCCGCGGCGCCGAAGTCGACCCCGGGGGCCAGCCGGGCGAACGCCAGCGACGCCTGGGTGACCGCGGCCGACCGGCAGTGCGGGATGGCGATGCCGCCGGGCAGGCCCGTGGCGGCCTGCGCCTCGCGGGCGAGCGCGTCACCGGCGAGCGCCTCGGCGCCGGTCGCCCGGCCGGCGTCGGCCACCAGGCCGGCCAGCCGGCGGACGACCGCGGCCTTGTCGGAGCCGAGGTCGGCGTCGAGGACGACCAGCTCGGGCGTGATGAGTGCGGACATGACGGACCTTCCGGGGCGTCAGGGGACGTCGCGGCCGGCGGCCGGGACGGGCTCGGGGAGGGGAGGGGTGCCGGGCAGGCCGGGGGACACCTCGACGGCGTCCGGGTGGACCTGCTGCGGCGTGGGGACGGCGGAACCGGGCAGCGCGGCGGCGGCCGAGCCGGTGGCGACCGCGCGGCGCAGCCGCTCGGCGGGCGGGGCGCCGGCCAGGTCGGCCAGCAGGTGGCCGGCCAGGCTGGAGTCGCCGGCGCCGACGGTGCTGCGGACGGCGATCCGCGGCGCGCGCGCCGACCACACGCCGTCGGCCGTGGACAGCACCGCGCCGGCGCCGCCCAGGGTCAGCAGCACCTCGCCGACGCCGCCGGCGTGCAGCGCCCGCACCGCCGCGAGGAGGACGGCGGGGTCGGCGAGCAGCGCGGCCTCGGTCGTGCCGGCGACCTGGGCCAGCTCCTCGGCGTTGGGCTTGAGCAGGTCCGGCGCGGACGCCGGGCCCGCGGT
This sequence comes from Geodermatophilus sp. SYSU D00684, assembly GCF_054050455.1. Taxonomy (NCBI): domain Bacteria; kingdom Bacillati; phylum Actinomycetota; class Actinomycetes; order Geodermatophilales; family Geodermatophilaceae; genus Geodermatophilus; species Geodermatophilus sp. SYSU D00684. Next base: position 218,954 of record NZ_JBJGZI010000002.1, read on the forward strand.
GAGCAGCGCCCGCAGCGGCGCCTCGGAGGTGTCGACGGCGACCCGGGCGCCGGTGCCGCGGACGGCGCGGACCAGCTCGGCGTACCAGTCCTCGGGCGTGCCGGGCGGCAGCGAGCCGGACAGCACCACCCAGTCGGCGCCCGCCGCGGCCGCGGCCACGGCGGCGGCGAGCGCGGCGCGCAGGCCGGCGTCGAGCGGGGTGCCGGGCTCGTTGAGCTTGGTGGTGGTGCCGTCGGGCTCGGTGAGCGAGTAGTTGGTGCGCACCGGGGCGCCGGTGGGGACGGTGACCAGCGGCAGGTGCAGCCCGTGCAGCGCGGTGACCAGCGGGTCGGTGGGGTCGGCGGGCACGACGGCGAGGACGTCGGCGCCGGCGGCGGCCAGCGCCCGGGCGACGTTGACGCCCTTGCCGCCGGGCTCGGTGGAGCTCGCGCCCAGGCGGGCGACCTCGCCGCGGGCCAGCGGGCCGGGGAGGGCCAGCGTCCGGTCCAGGCTGGGGTTCGCCGTCAGCGTGACGACCCGTCCCCCGCTCACGCGACCACGACCTCGACGCCCGCGGCGTCCAGCTCGTCGAGGGTCGCGGGGTCGGCGCCGTCGTCGGTGACCACGACGTCGACGTCGTCGAGGGAGGCGAAGCGGACCAGGTGCTCGCGGCCGAGCTTGCTGCTGTCGGCGAGCACGACCACCCGCTGCCCGGCCCGGACCATCGCCCGCTTCACCGAGGCCTCGGCCTCGTCCGGGGTGGTCAGGCCGTGGCCGGGGGTGATGCCGTTGGTGCCGAGGAAGGCGACGTCGACCCGCAGCTCGGCCAGCGCCCGCACCGGCGTCTCCCCGACCGCGCACTGGGTGAGCCCGCGGACGCGGCCGCCGAGCAGGTGCAGCGTCACGCCCGGCGCGTTGGCCAGCCGGGCGGCGATCGGCACCGCGTTGGTGGCCACGAACAGCGACCGGTCCAGCGGGAGCGCCTCGGCCAGCGCGGCGGTGGTGCTGCCGCCGTCGAGCAGCAGGCTGCCGCCCCGGCCGGGCAGCAGGTCCAGCGCCGCCGATGCGATCTTCCGCTTGGCCTCGGCGCGGGTGGCGTTGCGCTCGGCCAGCGCCGTCTCCATGAGCGTCAGCGACCCGACGGGGACGGCGCCGCCGTGCACGCGCCGCAGGACCCCGGCCCGCTCGAGGACGGCGAGGTCCCGGCGCACCGTCTCGGTGGTGACCCCGAACTGCTCGGCCACCGCGGTGACCGCGATCCGCCCCTGCTCGGCGACCAGCGTGGCGATCGCCTGCTGGCGCTCCTCGGCGTACACCCGTCGACCCCCTCGGTCGTCCCCGGCATCCTCGGGAGGCCGGCGGCAGTGCCCGAACGTGTGGGAACGGGCTTGTGTCTCTGTGGTTGTACGTTGGTTACGTTGACAAGTCAACACGCTTTCGTGATTGTGGTCACCGACGGACGACGAGGTCCCCGACCGACATCCCTCCGACCGACGCGAGGTCCGCATGTCCACCACCGCCGCCGCCAGCACCGTGCTCACCGGGACGCCGGTCGTCCCCGGCGTGGTCCTCGGTCCGGTCGTCCGCCCCTCCGGCGCCGTCCGGCTGCCCGCCGAGGCGTTCGACGAGCTGCCGGAGCCCGCGCGGGAGGAGGAGCGGACGCGGTTCGCCGCGGCCGCCGAGACCGTCGCCGGCCGCCTGGCCGACCGCGCCGCCGCGGCCACCGGCATGACCGCCGAGGTGCTGTCGGCGACCGCCGGCATGGCCCGCGACCGCGGGCTGCTCGGCGCGGTGGAGCAGCGGATCGGCGCCGGCGTCCCCGCCGCGGTGGCGACGGTGCAGGCGGCGCAACAGTTCGTCGACGTCTTCACCTCGCTGGGCGGCGTCATGGCCGAGCGGGTGACCGACGTGCGCGACGTCCGCGACCGCGTCGTCGCCGAGCTGACCGGCCAGGGCGAGCCCGGCGTCCCCGCGCCCGAGCAGCCCTCGGTCCTCCTCGCCGACGACCTCGCGCCCGCCGACACCGCCGGCCTCGACCCCGCCCGCATCGTCGGGCTGGCCACCCGGCTGGGCGGGACCACCAGCCACACCGCGATCATCGCCCGGCAGCTGGGCCTGCCCCTCGTCGTCGCGGTGGAGGGGCTGGACGCCGTCCCCGCCGGCGCGACCGTGCTGCTCGACGCCGAGGAGGGCACCGTCACCGTCGACCCCGACCCGGCGGTGGCCGCCGGCCAGCTCGACGCCGCCCGCCGCGCGGCCGAGGCCCTGGCCGGCTACCAGGGGCCGGCCGCCACGCGCGACGGCGTCGCGGTCCCCGTCCTGGCCAACGTGCAGGACGGCGACGGCACCCGGGCGGCGCTGGCCGCGCACGCCGAGGGGGTCGGCCTGTTCCGCACCGAGCTCGCCTTCCTCGGCCGGGCCGCCGAGCCGACCGTCGAGGAGCAGGCGCGCGGCTACGCCGACGTCCTCGGGGCCGCGGCCGGCCGCCGTGTCGTCCTGCGCACCCTCGACGCCGGCTCGGACAAGCCGCTGGAGTTCGCGACGCCGCCCGAGGAGGCCAACCCCGCGCTCGGCGTCCGCGGCCTGCGGGTGGCCCGCCGCGACCCCGGCCTGCTCGACCGCCAGCTCGACGCCGTCGCCGAGGCCGCCCGCCGCACCGGCACCACGCCCTGGGTGATGGCGCCGATGGTCGCCACCGAGGCCGAGGCCGCGGACTTCGCCGCCCGGGTGCGCGAGCGCGGGCTGGTGCCCGGGGTGATGGTCGAGGTGCCCTCGGCGGCGCTGCTGGCCGACCGGCTGCTCCGGCACGTCGACTTCCTGTCCATCGGCACCAACGACCTGTCGCAGTACGCGCTGGCCGCCGACCGGCTCTCCGCCGACCTGGCCGACCTCACCGACCCGTGGCAGCCGGCGCTGCTGGCGCTGGTGGAGCTGACCGCGGCCGCGGGCCGGCGGGCCGGCAAGCCGGTCGGCGTCTGCGGCGAGGCGGCGGCCGACCCGCTGCTCGCCTGCGTCCTCGTCGGCCTCGGCATCACGTCGCTGTCCTGCGCCGGCTCCGCCGTCGCCGGGGTCGGGGCGCGGCTGGCCACGGTCGACCTCGCCGCCTGCCGGGAGGCAGCGGCCGCCGCGCTGGCCGCCGACGACCCGCGGGCCGGCCGGGCCGCCGCGCGGGCGGTACTCGCCCGCGCCTGACGCGACCCGTGTCGGCGTGCCCGCCACGCCGTCGGATCGTGATCGATCCCACCCTCCAGGGTGAACGATCGTCGGACATCCCCTGACACGTCCTGCGATCCTTCGGAATACTCGGGTCGTCACCTGCTTTACTACAGGTGCACGACGACGAGAGCACCGAAGAGGAGACACGGACATGTCCATCGGGACCACCTGGCGGCAGCGTCGGCAGGCGGCTCGCACGCGGCGGGCCATCGACCGGGCCCTCGCCCGCAGCAGCAGCCCCGCGATGCGCGACGAGCTGCTCACCATGGCCAACAGCAACTCGTTCCACACGCGCGGGTTCTGACGAAGGACCTCCCTGCCCCCCACCGCTCGCACGCTCGCGGCGGGCCCCTGCAGGGAGGCCGCCCGCGCCGCTCACCTGCGGCGTGACTGCACGGCCCCGGTCTGCCTCCGCAGCCCGGGGCCGACTGCTGTCCGGGGCCGGTCCCCCGCACGGGGGAGTGGCGCCCCGGACCGCGTCGCCCCGCTCAACCCGGCGGCCCCGCGTGCCGATCGTCCCCGCGTGAGCGCAGCAGGGCCCGCGGACGGGGCCGTCCCCACGGTGGAGGCCCGTGAGACGTCGGGTGCCACCACCGGGCTGGTCCTCGCCTCCGTCCGCCAGCACGGCGGCGACGAGGCGGTCGAGGAGGTGCTGCGCCGCGCGGGTGTGCCGTTCACGGCCGCCGAGCTGTCCCGGCCCGCGACGTGGACCAGCTACGACACCCGGATCCGCCTGTTCACCGCGGCCACCGAGGTGCTCGGCGACCCCGGCGCCATGTACCGCATCGGCGCGGAGTCCCTGCGGACCGGGATGAACCCCAGCCTGGTCGTCCTCGTGCGGGCCATGGGCTCACCGCGGCAGGTGTTCGCCCGGCTGCCGCGTGCGGTCGCCAACTTCACCACCACCTCCACGATGGAGGTGCTGCGGTCCGACGCCACGTCCGCGACCCTGCGCTACCGGCTGCACGCGGGCTACGTGCACTCGCGGCTGGACTGCGACTACGCGCGCGGGCTCATCAGCATGGTGCCGACCATCTTCGGCCTGGCCCCGGCCACCGTCGTCCACGAGGAGTGCGAGTCCTCGGGGGCCGCGGCCTGCGTCTACCACCTGACCTGGGAGCGCCGCGGCCGGTGGCCGCGCCGCCGCCGCGGCACGGACGCGACCGACCCGGAGCTCGTGGCGTTGCGCCAGCAGGTCCGCAGCCTGCAGTCGGCGGCCACCGACCTGGTCGAGGGCGGGGACCTCGAGACCGTCCTGCGGCGGATCGTGGACCGCGCGGCCGCCGCCGTCCTCGCCCCCGCCTACCTGCTCGCCGTCTCCTCCCCGCGCGGCGGCGCCCCGCTCGTGCACAGCTCAGGCCTGTCCCCTCACGAGGTGACGCCGCTGGTCGCGCGGCTGCTCGCCGGTGACGACCTGGGCCCGGGCGCGGTGACCGTCGACGTCGCCTCCGCCCGCCGGACCCACGGCCGGCTGGCCGCCCTGCACCGCGCCGGCGACGGCGGGCTCGGTGACGAGCGGGCCATGCTCGCCGCCTACGCCGGCCACGCCGCGGCCGCCCTCGACCTCGTGCTGGCCCTCGAGGACAGCCGGCTGGAGGCCCGCCGGGCCGGCGCCCTCCTGGAGCTGGCGCACGGCCTGGCCCAGGCGGGCGGGGCTGCGGAGGTCTGCGCCGTCGTCGCCCGCGCGCTGCCCGGCATCGTCGGTTGCGGCAGCTCCGGCGTCCTGCTCTGGGACCCGGCCGCGGGCGTCCTGCGGGCGGAGTCCTGTGCCGGGCTGTCCCCGGAGCAGGAGGAGGTCCTGCGGTCGGCGGCCCTGCGCGCCGGGGACGTGCCCGAGGTCTTCGGCATCCTCACCGACCGCGAGCCCCGCGTGGTCGGCGCGACCGGCGCGAGCGCCCCGATGCGCGACCTGCTCGCCGCCCTGCACCTCACCGACGTCGTCGCCGTCCCGCTGCTCGCGGGCACCACCTTCCTCGGCGTGGTCACCGCCAGCTGGGCCGACGGCGAGGTCAGCCAGGCCCTCGACGCCGACGTCCTCGCCCGGCTGCGCGGTGTCGGCGACCAGGCCTCCACCGCGCTGCAGAAGGCCCGGCTGCTGGAGACCGTCCGGCACCAGGCCACCCACGACGCGCTCACCGGGCTGCCCAACCGGGTGCTGTTCCGCGACCGGCTGGCCGCCGCGCTGGCCGCCATCGCGCCCGCCGGCTCCGTCGGCGTGCTCTTCTGCGACCTCGACCGGTTCAAGGCGGTCAACGACAGCCTCGGCCACGCCGCCGGCGACGAGCTGCTGCGCCAGGTGTCGGCCCGCCTGCGCGCCGCGGTGCGCCCCGGCGACACCGTCGGCCGGCTCAGCGGCGACGAGTTCGCCGTCCTGCTGCCCCGGCTGGCCGCACCGGCCGACGCCGAGGCGGTCGTCGGCCGGGTGGCGGCGGCCTTCACCGAGCCGTTCCGCCTCGACGGCGTCCCGGCGCAGGTCGGCACGAGCACCGGCGTCGCCGTGCACACCGGCCCCGGCGGGGACGCCGAGCGGCTGCTGCGGGAGGCCGACGCGGCCATGTACCGGCACAAGCACCGCGACCGCCCGCCGGCCCCGGCCCCGCGGACGGCGGACTAGCGGCGGTCCACGAGGTCCGCCAGGGGCCGCGCGCCGGACAGCCCCCTAGGGCGTGGGCGCGGGCGAGATCAACACACGTCCACGGCCCTCTCCACGGCCTCGAGAGGGCCGCCGACGCGTGTTGATCTCGGGGACTACGTCAGTCGCGGAGCCTCGCGCGCAGCGCGGCCTGCTCGGCGGCGCCGAAGCCGTGCTCGTCGAGCCAGCCCAGCGGCCCGCCGTGCCGCTCGCCCAGGATCTCCAGCAGCCGGCGCATGGTCGCCGCCCGCGGCGTGTGGCTGGCGACGTCCCGGCGGGTCATGTCGTCGGCGTACGTCGGCGACTGCCGCAGCTTCGCCACCAGGGCCTCGATGACCTCGGCGGTCAGTGCGTAGTCGGCGACGATCTCCTCGTCGGGCACCCCGGCCGCGGCCAGGGAGAACATCGCGACGACGCCGGTGCGGTCCTTGCCCGCCGCGCAGTGCACGACCGCCGCGCCGTCGCTGGCGACGATCGCCCGCAGCGCCGCCAGCACGTTCTCGGGGCGGTGGTGCAGGTAGCCGAGGTAGGAGCGCACCGCCGGCGGCTCGACCTCGTCGGCCTCGGTGGTCTGCCGCGGCAGCACCGTCTCGGCCCAGTCGGCCGGCAGGTCGGGGACCTCGTCCTCCTCGACGGCGAACACGTCGGTGTGGTGGCCCCGCTCGGGCAGCAGGCTGAAGTGCCGGTGCGTGACCTCCGGGACCGCGCGCAGCGGGCCGCGGCCCTCGAGCAGCACCTCGGCGGTGGTGCGCAGGTCGATCACGTCGCGCAGCCGCAGGTCCTCCACCAGCCGCCGGACGTCGTCGTCGCTGAGGGTCTGCAGGTTGTCGCTGCGGAGCACGCGGCCGAACGCCGTCACGCCGCCGTCGGTGGTGGGCAGGCCGCCCAGGTCGCGCGTGTTGGTCGTCCCGTCGAGCCGCAGCCAGCGGTCGGTGCGCACGTCACCGGAGGTCGAGGTCACCCGTCCGACGGTACGGCCCCGCGGTGAACGGCCCGTGCCGGCCGGGGACGTGTGCTCGCTCACCACAGGGACGGGTGTGGCTGTGGAGGTCGCCGACATGGGCAGCCGTGACCGGCTCCCTCCGGTGTGGTCCAGACCACACCGGACCGGACCGTCCGGAGCAGCAACCGTGGTGCACGTGCTGCTGCTCGGCGGCTCCACGCCCCGCACGGCGACCGCCGACTTCACCCTCGGCCTGCTGGTCATGGTCGTGCTCGGCGGCGCGGGCAGCCGGTGGGGCGCAGTGCTCGGCGGTGCCCTCTGCACCTACCCCGACAGCAGGCTCACCGACCTCGCCTCCTCGCCCGCCGTGCAGGACCTGCCGGCCTGGCTGCAGGTGCCGCTGTCGGAGCCGCTGTTCCTGCTCGGCGCGCTGTTCGTGGTGGTCGTCTTCTTCGTGCCCGGCGGCATCGCGGGCCTGGTCGCCCGGCTGCGCGAGCGCCGCTCCGGCCGCCGTCCCTCGGCGCCCACCGGCGGGGAGACCCCGCCGCCGGGCCGGGTGGTCGAGCAGCTGCGCCAGACGGCGTCCCTCGGGGTGGGCGTCGGCGCGGCCGGCCCCCGCGACGGCGTCTGACCGCGGGCTCCGCAGCACGATCAGCTGGGCCGATCGTGCTGCGTCCTGGCTCACCGTCGACCATGAGCCAGGACGCGCTGCGGTGAGCTAGGACGCCAGCAGCCGGTCGCAGACCTCGACCAGCCGCCGGCGCAGCGGGGCGGCGCGCTCGGCGAAGCCCCGCTGCGCGGCGACGTACTCCGCCTTGCCCTCGGCGGTCTCGATCCGCACCGGCGCGTAGCCGCGGTCGGCCAGGTCGTACGGCGAGGCCCGCATGTCCAGCTCGCGCACCTCGACGGCGAGCTCGAAGCAGTCGGCCACCAGCTCGCCGGGCACCGCGGGGGACAGCTTGTAGGCCCACTTGTAGAGGTCCATCGTCGCGTGCAGGCAGCCCGGCTGCTCCATCGCGACCTGGGTCTCCCGCGTCGGCCGCAGCCGGTTGAGCCCGACGGCGGACGGCGTGAAGAACCGGAACGCGTCGAAGTGGCTGCACCGGATCGCGTGCGCCTCCACGACGGCGTCGGTGCCCGCCCGCCCCAGCCGCAGCGGGGCCGCGTGCCGCCGCTCCTCGGCGCGGTGCACCATCGCCCACTCGTGCAGCCCGAAGCAGCCGGTCTGCGCCGGCCGGGACGCGGTGGCGGCGAGCAGGTCCCGCACGAAGCGGACGGTCGGCGCCCGGTCGGCCAGGTAGGCCGCGACGTCGAGCCGCACGCTGCCGTCGCCGCCGGTCGCGTACCAGCGCCAGGCCGCGTGCGGCGCCGGGCCCTCCGCCGACGGCGCCAGCGCGACGCCCGGGCCCGGGTGCCACCGGCGCAGCCGCGACGGCGTCTCCGAGTAGTAGGTGAACAGGAAGTCCAGCACCGGGTGGCTCTCGCCCCGGCGCCGGCGGTCGCGGTGCGGCGCGGTCCACCGCTCCACCCGCGCGTCGTGCGCGGCCGCCCGCGCCGTCCACTCGGCCGCCGGCAGGCAGGGGAGGACGGCGGTCACCGGACCAGGGTAGGAGGGTCCTCCGGCCCACCGGCCGGGGACGGGACGGTGCCAGCCTGGGGGTCCGCGACGAGGGAGGCGACCGCCATGGCCGGCGACGCGCGGACCACCCTGAAGCCCCTGCTGTGCCGCCTGGGGCTGCACGCCTACGTGCAGCGCCACCCCGACGACGAGCGGCTGCGCGGCCCGGACCAGAAGGTCTGCCGGCGCTGCGGCAGGCGGCGGGACGTCGAGATCGACCGGATCGTCCCGCCGGGCGTCATGGGCTGACCGCCGCGCCGTCGGCGGCGGTCAGCCGGTGCAGCCGCAGCGCCAGCTGCACCTCCAGCGCCCGCTCCGGGGCCGACCAGTCACGCCCGAGCAGCCGGCCGACCCGGTCCAGCCGCTGGGTGACCGTGTTGACGTGCACGTTGAGCACCTCGGCCGCCCGCGCGGGGGAGCCGCCGGTGTCGAACCAGGCCCGCAGCGTGGCCACCAGGTCGGTGCCGCGGCGGGCGTCGTAGTCGAGCACCGGCGCCAGCGTGGCCTGCACGAAGCCGGGCACGTCGCGGCCCTCGCCCACCAGCAGGCCGACGAAGCCCAGCTCGTCCGCGCTCGCCGACTCCCCGGTGCGGCCCAGCGCCTCCAGCGTCGAGGCGCACCGCCCGGCCTCGGCCCACGCGCCCGCCACCGCGGCCGGGCCGGGCGCCGGACCGGCGCCGCCGGCGGTGACCGGCCGCCCGACCGCCGCGGCGACCTCCCGCCGCACCAGCGCGGCCGCCGCCCCCGGCGCGAGGTCGGGCAGGCACAGCACGACGCGGCCGTCGCGGACCCCGGCGAGCCCGCCGCGGGTGGCGGCCAGGTGCGCGGCGGCGGCCAGCGCCCGGCCGCGGCAGCGCTCCTCCACCCGGACGACGACGACCGACGCCGGCCGGTCCAGGTCGGTGCCCAGCCGGCGGGCGCGCTCGCGCAGGCCGTCGGGGTCGCGCAGCGGCACGGTCAGCAGCTCGTCGAGCAGCTCGCCGCGCACCCGCCCCTCGGCCTCGCCGGCGGTGCGCCGGATGAGCAGCAGCAGCGCGGTGACCAGCGCGGCGCGCTCGAGGATGCGCTGGTCGGCGTCGGACAGGTCGCCCTCGCGCTGCAGCACCAGCCCGCCGAGCAGGTCGCTGCCCACGGTCACCGCCGCGGTCCACCAGTCGCCGTCGCGCACGGTGCGGCCGGTGGAGCGGGCCAACGCCAGCGCGCCGGCCGGGTCGGGCGGGAGCGCGCCGCCGCCGTCGGCCGCGGGGGACGGGCGGCCCTCCTCGTCGATCACGGTGATCCGCCCGCCCAGGGCGTCGGTCACGGCCGCGGCCACGCCCTCGACGCCGCCCCCGCGCAGCACGACGTCGATGAACCGGTCGTGCGCGCCCGCCGCCCGCTCCACCGACTCGGTGTGCTCCCGCAGCTCCCGGGTGGCCGCCGACAGCTCCTCCAGGGCGGCCCGGGTCTCCTCCAGCAGCCGCGCGTTGTCCAGCGCGATCGCGGCGTGCGCGGCCAGCGAGCCGAGCAGCGCCACCTCGGACCGGTCGAAGGTCCGCTCGGCGCGGTCGGCGGCGTAGAGCACCCCGATGACCTGCGACCCGCGGATCAGCGGCACGCCGAGGATGGCGACCAGGCCCTCCTCGCGCACGCCGCCGTTGATGTCGTCGGTGTGGTGGAACCGGGCGTCGGTGAAGTAGCTCGCCGTCGCGTAGGGCGCGGCCGTCTGGGCGACCAGCCCGCCCAGCCCCTCGCCCATCGGCAGCCGCAGCGCCTGGAAGCGCGCCGACACCGAGCCGTCGGTCACCCGCATGTAGGTGTCGCCGTGGGCGTCGTCGTTGAGCGTCAGGTACGAGACGTCGGTGCCCAGCAGCTGGCGGGCGCGGCGGACGATCGCGGTGAGCACGGAGTCGACGCCGCGCAGCGTGGCGAGGTCGCTCGCGGTGTCGAACAGCGCCGACAGCTCCGACTCCCGCCGGCGGCGCGCGGCGAAGGCGGCGCGCACCTGCAGGGCCAGGAGCCGGACCTGCTCCAGCTCGGCGAGCGTGGCGGGGTCGGCGCCCGCGGCCCGGGCGCGCACCAGCGGGCCCTCGTACTCGATGGCCGCGGCGTCGTCGAGGACCATCTGCAGGTACTCCGCGGCCGCCGAGGGGACCCGGGGCGTGCGGCCGGGGCCGTCGGCGGGCAGCGCTGCGGTCCGGGCCACGACCGGCATTGTCACCGGCCGGGCCATCAGTGGGCGCTCCACCCGCCGTCCATGAGCAGCGACGTGCCGGTGATCGAGGCCGCGGCGGGCGAGCACAGCCAGGCGACGGCGTCGGCGACCTCGGCGGGCTCGATCAGCCGCTTGAGCGCCGCCGGCGCGAGCATCACCTGCTCGACGACCTCGTCCTCGGAGATCCCGTGGCTGCGGGCCTGGTCGGCGATCTGCCCCTCGACCAGCGGCGTCCGCACGTAGGCCGGGGCCACGCAGTTGGAGGTGACCCCGTGCGGGGCGCCCTCGAGCGCGACCACCTTCGACAGGCCCTCGAGCGCGTGCTTGGCGGTGACGTAGGCGGACTTGAACGGCGACGCCCGGTGGCCGTGCACCGAGCTGACGTTGACCACCCGGCCCCAGCCGCGCCGGTACATGTGCGGCAGCGCGCCGCGGACCAGGCGGAACGGCGCCTCGACCATGAGCCGCTGGATGGTGGAGAACACCTCGACGGGGAACTCGTGCAGCGGCGCGACGTGCTGGAAGCCGGCGTTGTTGACCAGCACGTCGACGTCGAGGTCGAGCGCGTCGACGGCGGCCAGGTCGGACAGGTCGACGGCGACGGCGCTGCCGCCCAGGGTGCGGGCCACCTCCTCGGCCGCCGCGCCGTCCCGGTCGACGACGACCACCGCGGCGCCGGCCTCGGCCAGCCGGGCGGCGACCGCGCGGCCGATGCCCGACCCCCCGCCGGTCACCATCGCCCGCCGTCCCTCGAGGTCCTTCGCGCTCATGGCGGCGACGCTAGGCCGCGGGTGCGGCCCCTCCCACGGCGGCAGCACACACACCTCCGGCCACGGGGGTGGGGGCCGCCCACACCGGGTCTCCCGACCGGTGGGGGCACCGGTCGGGGCCGGGACATGTTCGCGGACCACATGACCTGGTTCACAGAACTGGCCTCCGGCACATGGGCAGGCCCCCGGGCACTTCCTAGCGTCGGTCGGGTCCGGATCCGTCCACCGAGGAGAACCGCGTGTCCGCACCCACCCAGACCCCCCAGAGACGGAGCTTCGGCCGCGTCGTCGGTGCGAGCATCATCGGCACCACCGTCGAGTGGTACGACTTCTTCCTCTACGGCTCGGCCGCCGCGCTCGTCTTCGGCCCGCTGTTCTTCCCCGACTCCTCCGACTTCGCCGCCGTGCTGCTGGCCTTCGGCACCTACGCCATCGGCTTCGCGGCCCGCCCGATCGGCGCGCTGGTCTTCGGCCACTTCGGCGACCGGGTCGGCCGCAAGAAGCTGCTGGTCGTCTCGCTGCTCATGATGGGCGGCGCCACCTTCGCCATCGGCCTGCTGCCGACCTACGCGACCGTCGGCGGGCTCGCCCCGCTGCTGCTGGTGTTCCTCCGCCTGGTGCAGGGCTTCGCCCTCGGCGGCGAGTGGGGCGGCGCCGTCCTCATCGTCTCCGAGCACGGCCGGCCCGAGAACCGCGGCTTCTGGGCCTCCTGGCCGCAGGCCGGCGCGCCCGCCGGCCAGCTCCTCTCCACCGCCGTGCTCGCGCTGCTGGCCGCGTTCCAGTCCGACGCGGCCTTCGAGTCCTGGGGCTGGCGCATCCCGTTCCTGCTCTCGGCCGTGCTCATCCTGGTCGGCCTGTGGGTGCGGCTGGCGGTCAGCGAGTCGCCGGTGTTCCTGGAGGCGCAGCGCGTCGCCGAGGCGAAGGCCCGGGAGACCGGCGCGGCCGAGCAGGCGCCGATCGCCGTCGTCCTCAAGCGCTACAAGCGCGAGGTGCTCGTCGCCATGGGCGCCCGCATCGCCGAGAACGTCGCCTTCTACATCCTCACGGCGTTCACCACGGCCTACCTCACCAAGGCGCTCGGCCTGGACGCCTCGTTCGCCCTGAACGCGCTGCTGATCGCGTCCGCGGTGCACCTGGTGACCATCCCGCTGTGGGGCGCGCTGTCCGACCGCGTCGGCCGCCGGCCCGTGTACCTCCTCGGCGCCGCCGGCACCGGCATCTGGGGCTTCGCCCTGTTCGGCCTGTTCGACACCGGGAGCTTCGCCCTCGTCGTGCTGGCGCTGATCGTGGGCCTGCTCTTCCACGGCGCCATGTACGGCCCGCAGGCGGCGTTCTTCGCCGAGCTGTTCGGCACCAAGGCCCGCTACACCGGCGTCTCCATCGGCGCCCAGCTGGCCTCGCTGGTCGCCGGCGCGCCCGCGCCGCTCATCGCGGTCGCCCTGCTCGGCAGCTTCGAGGACCCGAGCCCGACGCGCGTGGCCGTCTACCTGGCCGTCTGCGCCGTCGTCACGCTCGTGGCGGTCCTCACCTACGGCGAGACCCGCGTCCGCGACCTCGCCGCGGACGACGCCGTCGAGACGGCGGACCGGGCGGCCGCCCGGGTCTGACCGCAGCGCACACGCCACGGGGCGCCCCCGATCCGGGATCGGGGGC